>CALIZB010000075.1 GCA_938028625.1 uncultured Bacteroidia bacterium
ATGAGTTAGAAAAACAAATTGCCCTCAAAAGTGAAGATTTTGCTAAAATCTTTACTCCAAGATTGGTAACCTGGAAAGATATTCAGAATGCACTCAAAAAAGACCAGGCAACTATTGAAATAGTGAGGATTAACGCCAGTAAAAACAAACATGATACCAAAGACAGTGCGCTTTATATGGCATTGATTATTAAAAAAACAAGCAGATATCCGGAAGTAGCTATTCTGCCTGACGGAAACGAATTAGAAAGTAAGTACTTAACAAATTACAGGCGGGCTGTAACTACCAAAGTTCAGGATAAAGAAAGCTATAATGTTTTTTGGAATCCCATTAAAGCCATGCTTAAAGGTATAAAAACGGTTTATTTTTCTCCTGACGGTGTGTATCATCAGATTAACCTTAACACCCTACAAAATCCTGAAACCAAGAAATACGTGTTCGATGAAATACAGATTATTAACGTTACTAACACCAAAGACATTTTGGAAAAAAAACACTTTATTTCAAAAAACAATTATCTTATAGGAAACCCAAAATTTAATCTTGAACTTGATACCAAAAACAACGAAAAACCTTCTCAACAGCGCAGTATAGAAAATCTTTCTCAACTGGAAGGTGCAGAAAAAGAAGTAAAACAGATTTCTACTGTTTTACCCAATGCAAAAACTACTTTCGGAACAGAAGCCACAGAAGAGTATGTAAAATACCTTAAAAATCCACGTATTTTGCATATTGCTACGCATGGCTATTTCAAAAAAGGACAGTACCAAAGCAGTACCCAAGCTATGCTCAATGCAGGATTACTTTTTGCAGGAGTAATAGATTATGACCGCATGGAGATACGCCCATTAGATAAAGAAGATGGCAAACTGACAGCATTTGAAGTCATGAACATGGAATTAGACAGCACCGAGTTAGTAGTTTTATCTGCCTGTGAAACAGGTTTAGGAAAAGCAAGTAAAGAAGGGGTGTATGGTTTACAGAGAGCATTCAAGGTGGCAGGAGCACAAAGTATTATTATGAGTTTATGGAAAGTCAATGATGAAGCCACACAGCTTCTGATGACTAAATTTTATGAAAATTGGCAGAAAAAAGGCATGAGCAAAAGAAAAGCCTTTGAAACTGCCCAAAAAGAGATTAGAAAACAATATAAAGAACCTTACTATTGGGGCGCTTTTGTGATGATTGAGTAAAAGGATATTAAAATCTGCAAATTTATCCTCTTTTCAAAATATTTCGCGATGGAGAATAAGCATTGACCTTGCTTTTTGGCAAAATTAACCTATAAGCGTAAGAACGAGCTGTGTTAGAATGATATTTTTTTAGCATCTATCTTTTGGTATTTTTATCAGAATGATACTTTACTGCGTAGAGGTGGAGTTCATATCCGCTTTCTAATTTCAATTTTTTAATGATATTTTTTCTGTGTGTGCGTACAGTATGTACGCTTATAAATAGTTTTTCTGCTATTTCAGGACTGTTTAATCCTCCTGCTATACATTCTAGAATTTCAATTTCTCTTTTAGACAATCCTTCCTTTTTGATTTTCATGTTTATTTAGACTAAATCTAAATACAAAGGTACAAAAATGCTTTGAATATATGCAAATAAGATGTACTTTATTTATAGGTTCTGCCATACAGCTATGGAAATACATATACAAGTGATACCATATAAAATATAAGCAGAATAAGGTTTTTGCTGTATTCGGGAGAGGTTTATTTTATGTATATGGTACTGTATTCCTGAGCTTGTGATAAGTCCGAGAAGGCTTCCTGTAGCTACGTCTGCGGGAAAATGAGCGCCTACATATATGCGCGTATAAGCCACTAAGCAAGCTAATACGGCGAAACTCATCTGAAATAAGTACCTTTTGAACGTAAAACTCAATATAGTAGCAGCACTCATTACAGATATACTATGCCCAGAAGGAAAACTGTTGTGGTGTGGCACAGGATTAAGTAAAATATAAATGTTTTTATCTTGAAGAAGTTTAGCAGGTCTGTGCCAGTGAGGAAAAAGCAGTTGTTTGCAAATCTGAACAATAACAGCAGTAATAATGACGCAGACAATAATGCTCAGAGCTGTTTTCCAGTGTTTTTTATCATTACAGGCTACAACAAGTGCGAATATTGTAAGATAAAAACCGTTTCCAAACTCTGTCAGCCATAAAGAAACTTTATCTAATGCAGGAAATCTGACAGCATTAAGGACAATAAAACTCTCTTTATACCCCCAGTAAAAAGTAGCTATGAACAGAAAAGTACAAAAAAGAATCGTTACAACAAAAAACAGAAAAGGAATATTTTTCATTTACTCAAAGGTTGCACTTCTAATTTTCTGCCGTTTGTAAAATCAAAAATAGCATATTTGCAGAGTTTGCGTTTATGGAACCAGTATTGAAATGAAGTTTTTACTACGCCCAATCCATAGACTACACTTCTTTTGAAGTTGATAGAAGAGGCTTCTTTGAAGTATCTGGTAGGACAGGTAATCTCTCCTATGATAAAGCCTTTCATCGCAATCTGGGCAAGCATTTGATTATCAAATACAAAATCATCAGAATTTTCTTCTAAGGGCAGATTTTTTAATACTTCTGCTGAAAAAGCACGGTATCCCGTATGATATTCTGCGAGTTTTTGTCCCATCATTACGTTCTGAAAAAAAGTGAGTATACGGTTGGCAATATATTTATACAAGGGCATTCCGCCTTTTAACGCACCTTTACCCAATATCCTTGACCCTAACACTACGGGATACAAATCCTGAGCAATAAGATAGCTCATAGAATGAATTAACTTTGGTGTATATTGATAATCAGGGTGAAGCATAATAATAATATCTGCTCCAATAGAAAGTGCTTTGGCATAACATGTTTTTTGGTTACCTCCATATCCTCGGTTTTTCTCATGTACTACAATGTGTTTTATACCTAATGATTTTGCTTTTTCTATGGTATTGTCTTTGGATTTATCATCTACAAGAATGACTTCATCAACTATGTCAAAAGGAATTTCTTGATAGGTTTGTTCAAGGGTTTTTTCTGCATTATAAGCAGGCATGACGACTACTAATTTTTTTCCCAGCACCATATTCGGCACAAAACTACAAAAAACCTGATTGTAACCTATAATTATGGTAATTATTTAGGAGTTAATACTAATGGATAACTCTCAAATCCGAAGTCAAAACTCGGAAATCCCTGTACTTTCCGCATACCTCGCGCAGAAAATGGTCATATCGGTACGCTTCCCTACTCAACGACCATGATTGCTTCCCTGCTGTACTTATTGTGAGCGGGGCTATCACACTACGGTTCAGAAATTAAGATAAAATCGCTGTTACTTCAATTTCTACCCATAAATCCGGATGAATAAGATTTTGTACTTCCAAGATACTGGTAACAGGCTTAATATCTTTAAAGAATTCACCATGTGCTTTGCCTACGTCCTGCCATTTGGTAATATCTGTTACATAAATACGGGTGCGCACCACATCTCTGATACTTGCATTAACCTGATGCAAAGCATTTTCTATTTTTTGGAGGATAAATCTGGTCTGTTCATAAAAACTACCTTTACCTATAATATTCCCTTCGCCGTCTACGGCTGCAGTACCTGCTACTTCAATAAAATTGCCCACTTTAACCAAACGGCTGTATCCTACAATATCTTCCCAATAAGCGCCTGAGCTAAGGTTTATTCTTTGTGAATTATTATTTATTTCTGTTGACATATTACTTTATGTTATGATAAAACAATTTTTTGACTTTCTGCTTTTAGTTTTTCCACATTTATAGGTACAACGCCTACCTCTTCACACACTAAACCACCTGCAAGGTTAGAAATCTCTGCTACTTTCTGTAAAGGCAATTTTAATGCCATGCACAAAGCCACCACACTGACCACAGTATCGCCTGCTCCGGATACATCAGCAATTTTGCGTATGTGTGCAGGGATATGATAAAAAACATCTTTGTTTCCTATCACTACACCATGTTCGCTAAGTGTAATCATTACATTTTCACAGTCAAGAGCAGTCTGTACTTTATGTATGGCTTCTTTGAGCTGGGTTAAATCCTGAGGGTTTATGTTCAGATGCAATCCTTCTTTAAGTTCTTTCAGATTTGGCTTGAACAAAGTACATTCTTTGTATGCCATAAAATTTCTGAATTTTGGGTCTACAATTACAGGAACTTGGTGCGATTTGGCTAACTGTGTAACCTGCTGTATAAAATCAGCGCTTAAAGCGCCTTTGTCATAGTCTTCAAAAACAATTACATCTGTATCATAGATGCGGTTTCCGATAAATTCAAACAGTTTTTCATGTGCAGAAGAGAGTACAATATCGGTCTGTTCAGCGTCTATGCGAAGTAGATGCTGGTGGTGGGCTATTATTCTGGTTTTTACGGTTGTTTTTCTATTTTCTATGGCATAAATCCCGTCCTGAATAAGATTTTCTTTCTGTAAAAGTTCATAAAACAGCCTACCATGATAGTCATTGCCCACAAAACCACACAGAATGGGGGTTGCTCCCAGACTTTTTACGTTCAGAGCTACATTGGCCGCACCACCCAGTCGCATTTCTCTCTTTTCTACACTCACCACAGGTACAGGTGCTTCGGGAGAAATACGCGTAGCACTTCCCCATATATATTCATCAATCATCACATCACCGATAATAAGAACCCTGACATCTTTAAAGCGTTCAAAAAGAGTATCTGTATTCATCAATGGTGCAAAAATACAATAAATCCGCAAGAAACAACATATTGCTTCCAACTTGTAGGAATATGTACAAGCAAAATCATTTGCTATGTTAGTCTTATTTTTTACCAGTATATCCTTCTACTTTTTGCAATCCTTCCAGAAGCAAATTAAAAAAATATACATACCGTAAAATAAATTCCATAATTTCATCCTCGTCATATTGCAGATAAGTGCGCCATACCAATAAACCTTTGGGTGTGGTTTGCATAAAAATTCCTTTATCCCGCATCAGAAAATTGAGAATATCTGCATTAAACCACTTTTCTATTATGTAAGGTTGTTGAGATTGTAAAATAAAATGCTTGTTAAAAGAGTTATGTTTAATTTGAACTACTTCTTGCTCATATAAGTTACTTTTTTTTGAAGGTATAGGTAAAAGTGCAAAAGAAGGTATATTGATGCTTTTACTTTCTATGTAAAAAAACGAATAAAAATACTGATTGTAAAAGTCTTCGCGCAAGGCATACATGTAATCAAATACAGAAATAGCGCATACTTCATTTTCTATTTCAATATAGCCAACTACATCTTTGAAGCCTTTCTTCTTAAACATAGGAAGTTGAAAAACGGCTTTGGAATTAGGTAGTTCTATATACTCTTCTATGTACCCGTATTTATCTGCAAAATCTGCGAGAAGGCTTTTTCGTTCTTTTTTGTATTTATTTACATTACGTAAATTAGTCTTTACTACCATTATGGTACTGGCTACCACCACGCATGCTCCGAATGTCATTTCTTCAATGTATGTACGATAGTCTTTTGGATTTTCTATAATCATTCCGATTATAACGGAGACAAAAAAAAGGAACATGCATAAAGCGCCTACTATAAAATAATTGAGATATTCTCCTGTTCCTCTCATAAGCAAAATTTTACGTATTCTAACACTTTTAAGCTCGTTTATCTCACCGTATAATACTTAATTTTTGGGTAAATATTTGTTTTTCTGTATAAATAACGATGTTATAAATGCCTTCTGTAAGATTTTGTGTATTTAAGGAGTAGTTGTCGGTGGCATTCAGGGTTTCTTTCTGTACAGTTCTGCCCAAGTTGTCCACAATATGAATGTACTGTGAGTTTTTCGGTAAAAGTATATTTACTCTATCTTGTGCAGGATTAGGATAAAGTATAAAATCTTTTTCATTGAACGAAATAGTTTCTGTAATACCTGATGCAAGTGTAACTATTACTTTAAAGTCATCAAAATAAAAGCCGTCCTTCGTAACCCATGCGTCACTGCCTAAACGAAAACGGAATTTCACATTAGCCATACCAAGATAATCACTTAAATCTATCTCTTCTTGAACCCATGTGTTTTGTGTGCCGTCATATAAAGGTTCATTCAAAGGTTGAACGCCCCCAAATCCTGTACCTACACCATTATTCGTATATATTCCGCACTGAGGTATCCAAGTGCTACCCCCATTTGTAGATACCATAAATTGTACATAATCATAGTCATTTTCTATATCCCACTGGGCATAAAAACTTACTTTTGCTTGTACAACACTTGCTAAACTAATGCTATTCAGTGAAGTTATCATGGTATTAGCATTATTGGTATAGTTTCCTGTGGGAGTATCTGTAATGGAAGATGGCGCAGATACAAATTTTGATGTGGTAACATTCCAGCCCGTAGTAGTTGTCCATTGACTTAGATTTGTGGCATTATCATTGACTAACAGCGTACCGCTTGATGTATTGTATATTTTGGTTAAGGTATCTCTGTACGTTATTCCATTAAAAGAGGTTTCTAATACAAATTTGACTGTACTGCCTGAGGTAATAGAGGGTTGTAGTTGTACCCAAAAAGAATCTTTCTTGGTATCAAAAAATGAAGTAAAAACACTAAACGTTTTACTACTTGGAGAAATGCTTTGAATATTGGTTGTCAATGGAAGTAGATTTACTGTAACGATATTAGAATTTTGTATGCCATACGAAGTTGTAGTAAAAGGTAAGTAGAAAGATAAAGCTGTGATATTTTTAGGGCTTTTATCTTTACTTTCAGCGTGTTCGCCTGCCAAACGCGCTGCGTAGAGGTTTTGCACAATATTTTCTTTGCAGATAGGAATAATTCTGCTCATAGCGGGCCAAAAGCCGTCAGAAGAAGTACCGCATTCAGGGGTTAAGGAAAGAATTTTATTTTTAGTAGTTTGGTCGCCGTACATCCAGTCGTCAGAGTCGCCGTTTACTACGTAGCCTACGGTTTGGTCGCCTGTGCCATAAGTATAATTATTGACTTGTGTCATTAGTTTGCCATATTCTACAAACTGTGCAGAATCTGGGGTAAAATAAGAAGGTAAATATCCCCAGGGATAAATCAATAAATTTCCGTAAGTATGATAATTAAGAGTAATTTTAATATTTTTGGCTTGACAAAAATTTCTTACTGCCTGTGTTTCAGGTTCAGAAAAAGCGGCTGTGCCTCGGTAAGTATTATCACTCGGATTAGGAGAAGAGCCTATATTATCATAGCCCCATTGAAAACCATAATTACGGTTAAGGTCCACCCCAAAGCTTCCGCCGTTGTTTCTGCGATTTTTTCGCCACATGCCACCACCTGTTGGGTTAGTAACTTGATTATACACATATCCGTCAGGGTTTACCATAGGAATAAAGTACAATTCACGGTTATTGACCAAATACTGAATTTCAGGATTCGTAGCATAATTTTCTACTAAATAATACGCATAAAAAATGAGTGCAGAAAGTCCTGCGGGTTCGCGCGCATGATGTATAGCTGTGTATAACACCTGGGGTTCAGGTTCGTTTACATTCGGATTATCAGAAATTTTGAACGCAAGAATAGGTCTATTTTCTATGCTGTATCCTATGGTATCTATTTTAGAAACTAAACTTGGGTAACTGCTTCTCAAATTATTAAGATGTCCAATAAACTCGCTATAAGTAAAAAAGCCGCCCATACTTCCTAATGTAAAACCTGTGGGCGTTTTTACAGTATCTGCAGGATTGTAGCCTCCTGTGGGTAAACAACTGGCATTATTAGTTTTATGCGTGTGTGCGGTGCGGTTTTGACTTTGATAATATGCGATTACATCATCAATAAGAACTTCATACTGAATGTTATGATTTTTCAGTTTCTCAACGTCAGAATAAGAAATATCTGTGGTGAAAGAATGTCCTTTACGATATTCTCCGTGGTCAATATCTAAACCTAAAGCAGATAAAGTTTTGGGTTCGGCATACATGCGTACACGCGCATAACGCTCTTGTGCATGCAGGTAAAGTGTCAAACAAAGCAAGAAAATAAACACCCAACTTCTCATGTTTCAAAATTAAGTATTTTCTTAGATAATTACAACAGAACTTATGTATAAAAGACTTATTCTTTTTAATCACCAAAGAAAAAATGTTATAGGTACAAGTATTGTGTTTATGTTTGCTTTTTGTCTATAATGGAAAAAAGTTAAATGTGTTACTAATCTTTGTGAGCACTGTCAGCGGACAGAACTCAAAGTAATATCCCGTTATTTACAGGTTAAAACTTCTGAGGGAGTAAAAACAGATAAAGAAGATGTAAGAAAATTCAGTTTTCACCCAAAA
>CALIZB010000076.1 GCA_938028625.1 uncultured Bacteroidia bacterium
ATGATGCATCGTGTTACCATTCCTACCAGTCTTGCTCCAGGTATGTACGGACACAGAGATATGATGGACGAAGCAAGTTTAAAGTATTTTGCTGAAAAACACCATATTGAGTACAAAGAAGGCAAGAAAGAAGAACACAAAGACCATGATAAAAAGCATGATAACGCGCATCATGTAAGCGTACAAGGTGAGATTGCACACTTTGCACATGTATCTATACGTCAGGCAGAGATTATGGCGGAAAGGCACCATAAACATTATCCTGCGGTGATGCTTTCTATTTTATTAGCAGGTGCAGGTTTAGGATTAGCTTATCTTGCATTCAAGCCTGAGAAAGTTGCCCAAATGGATATGTTTGCAGAGAAAGACCCATTGACTAACTTTTCTTATCGTAAATGGTATTTTGATGAACTCTATGATGCTACTTTTGTGCGTTTCTTTATGATACTCACCGTTATTCAAACATGGATAGACAAGTGGTTAGTTGACGGGCTTGTAAATTTAGCAGGTTTCTTTACTACATGGCTTGGTAAAAAAATCAAAGCCTACCAGACAGGTAGAGTACAGAACTATCTTGTATATATGGCATTAGTGATTGTAATGTTGATGTTTTTTGTAGCGTATCATGCTTCATAAAAATAAAAATCTGAATTCCTAGCGAAAAAGTCCTGTTGTATTTTCAGCAGGGCTTTTTTAATGTAATTAGTATACATGCCATTTATTAAAAAAATTGAGATTTCGCCTGTTCTTTGATAAAAAAATATCTCTTTTTTAAGAAATTATTTTGTGTGATAGTGTATAAGTATTATATTTGTGTTATTATTTGGTATATCATATAATAGCATACATAGTAAATGAAAACAGTATCTTATATAACTACTTGTATCTTGCTTCTTGGGCTGTTCAGCTATAAGTTAGGATTTAATCAGGCGGCTACTACACCCTGTACAGGTTTAGATTGTAGCGCTAATGGTATCACAGCACTAGAATATCCTACTGTGGGTTCTACCAAAATAAACTGGTCAGGTACTTGTCCGGGGTCAGGATATAATTCAATTTCTCAGACCGCAAAGATTACCCCCGGTTCTCCACAGACTTTTAGAATAACTGTTACAGACCCTTCTCGCTTAGGTGTATGGGTAGACTGGAATGACAACGGTAACTTTGAGGCGTCAGAAAATATATATCTCTCTGCCACGCCGCATCTTTCTACAGGATTAAATAATGTTACTATTACTGTATCCACAGCTGCCGCTATACCTGGTCCTCACGCATTGAGAGTAATAGTAACTAACTCGGGGTATGCTATGACAGCTTCTTCTGCGCTTACTTCTGGTTGTTCATCATTAGTAGGAGGTGCGGTTTTTGGACATATACAAGATTATAAAGCTACAGTTGATGGTGTAGATATGAAATTAGACCAGATTATTGGTTTGCCTTTAACAAATATTTTTCCTAGTACTGGCAATTATCCTATGCTATTTAAGTTAGATAACGTAGGAGTATATCCCATAGATACTTGTTACGTTACGTGGAGATTAAGTGCAGGTAGTAAAAATAAGCCTTCTAATCCAGGAACTTATACTGCTATGATGTGTCCTACCTGCCCTGACGGCGGTATTATGATTAACCCAGGTGGTACATATAACTTTGCTCACCCTCAACCTTTGAAAATAGACAGTTTAGGAAGAGATACGCTTTGCGCTTGGGTAACTTCTGTGCATCAAGGTAATTCATTTGCTTATCAAGATAAATTCCATTCTAATGATACCATTTGTAATAAAAATCTTGTATTTCCTAAAAGAGATATAAAAGCTGAAAATTTATTAGAACCAGCACAATGTCCGACTTCACTGTTTGCGCTTCAACCTTACCCTGTAAAAATGGTATTAAAAAATCTTGGTGATTTAGCATTAACTAATGCAGACAACGACTCTATTTACTTTGGTTACATTGTTAAATTTGGTAGCACTACGGTAGACCAGGCTGATACAGTTATCCATGTAAATAGCATTCCATCAGGAAGTACTTATACTTATACTTTTACCGCTTCAGCACCCACAAGCCTTATACTGCCTTTTGAGGGAGTCTATGACATTAAGCTATGGGCAAAATTAAACCGTAATAAGCCTGAACATAATCCTACAAATGACACACTTATTAAATGTTTGCGTGCAGACTTGAAGAATTGTAAAGCAGATTCTATCACTATTGTGGGTACTAAGCCTTATATGGTGGGTAACAATTATCAGGTTAAACTTCATGTGAAGAATATAGGTACAAAAGATGCTATAAATCCTGTTATTGGCTATAAGGTAAATAATGGTACTCCTATAACATCTGTATTTGCTACGGTATTAAGTCCTGGTGAGGTTGACAGCGTACTTATTACAACACCATTTACTCCAACTACAACAGGTACATATAATATAAAAGCATGGATTAAAATGTTTGATGACTTAGACGCCAGTAATGATACGGCATACAAGACTATTACTATAGGTTCTCCGGTTATTGATATACGCCCTGAAAGTATTGTAAGTCCCGTGTATATCAAATCTGGTCAACCTACTACGTTGAGTGTTTGGGTAGAAAATCTTGGAAGCAGTGTCATGACAGACTATACTATTGAAGTAAGAGAACAGTTTGCTACTACGGCAATCGCTACGGACGTAGTGAATGGCACATTAGTATTCCCCGGTGGTAAAATACTTCACAATTTTACAGGTACATTTACTCCTACCAAAGACACTATGACACTTTGTTTCAAAACTATAAACCCTAATAATCAGACTGATGGAAATACATCAAATGATGTACTATGCAGAAAATTCACACCTGAACCCGTAGCACCCAGCAGCATCAATGGTAGTACTATTCCTGATATTGCCAACGTAGAAATATTCCCCAACCCTAATAATGGCGAATTTACCTTACAGCTAAATTCTGCCAAAACACAGGAAATCAGCATTGAAGTATACAATTTATCAGGACAAAAAGTACATGGCACAGTCAATACATATTTACCTGGTGCGTATGTACTTCCTATGAATCTGACACATTTACCACAAGGGGTATATTATTGTAGAGTAGCATCTGGTAATCAGTTGTTGACTAAAAAAGTTGTAATTTATTAAAATATACAGAGGGTTCAGTTGGCAGTTTTACTGCTGACTGAATTCCCCTATTCAAACTTTTGTTCATTTTTTCCAAATTATCTTAAAATATGAAAAACTTATACATTATTATTACCTTGCTTCTTGGTTCTTGGACTGTGTCTTTGGCACAATCTACTCTGATTGTAGGTACAGGCACATTGAGTTCCACTAGCTACGGTCCTATATATCGTTCCTCAGCTACAAGTACTTTTGACTATTCCCGATATAGTTATCTATTTCTCGCATCTGAACTCACAGGAATGACCCCAGGTTCTATCATTACAGAAATAGCATGGAATAAAAGTTCTACTTTTCTTACCAATCCTGATGCTACTTTTGAGATTTATCTAAAAAATACTAGTGCTATTTCCTTAACCGCAGGTACGAATTGGACAACTGCTATTACAGGGGCTACACTAGTGTATAGTAGTACTACTCAAGTAATTCCTGCTACCACAGGTTGGATACCTTTTACGACTACTCCTTTTATTTATACAGGTGGTAATTTGGAGGTACTTGTCAGTTGGGATATATCTGGTCCAGTTACTCCTTCTACGGGGGCTATCAATTGGCTTAATACTAGTGTTCCAACAGGCAGAGTAATTGGTAGCGCTAGTACTGTAATGCCCACTACATTAGCTTCATCGTATACATACAGACCAAATATCCGTTTTACCTACAATGTGCCTTCTTATCCTGATATGGCTGTAACTAATGTGTTTCCTACTATACCTGTAATAGGTACTAATACAGTACAGGCACAAATTTCTAATTTTGGAGGTACTAATCTCAACGGTACGCCTGTAACTTTGTCATACTCCACAGACGGAGGAACCACTTGGAGTACACCTGAAACTTTTACACCTACTACTTTGGCTACCACAGGTAGTACTCAAACCTATACTTTTACTACACCTTGGAATATCACTTCGGGAGGTTCTTATACTTTATGTGCAAGGGTGAACCCACCTGGTGTTTCAGGTGATGGTATGCCCAGTAATGACCAATACTGTAAAAATGTATGTACAGGATATAGCGGAGTATACACCGTAGGAGGTACTGCACCAGATTTTCCTACGTTAACTGCCGCTATAACCGCTATTAGCTTTTGTGGAATTTCGGGACCTGTAACGCTCAATGTTAGACCAGGCATCTATAATGAACAGGTGGATATTCCTGCTATTCCAGGTTCCAGTAGTACTAATACTTTGACTATTCAATCGGAAAGTGGAGACTCTACTAGCGTAACAGTTACCTACTCTTCCTCTTCTAGTAGTGCTTATCATACGATACGTTTTAGTGGTGGTTCTTATGTTATATTAAGGAAACTTACCATAGAAAGCACAGGTATATACGCTAGGAGCATAGAATTTAATACAAATTCTACTAATGTTACTATTACAAATTGTAGGATATTTGCACCCATAGGTACAAGTTTATTACAAAACCCCATTTATGCGAATACTACTGCACCTAACAGTAACATAACAATCACTAATAATATCATAAAAGGTGGTTATTATGGTATATATGGTAGATTTGGCACAGGCACAACTACACTTGCTAACAATATAACCATTCGCAATAATAAAATTACTGACTATTATTACTATGGTATTTATGGTTATTATCTTAACGGTATAGATTTTAGTCAAAATTACATCAGTGGTGCAGGAAGTACTTCTACATTCAGATATGGTATGTATTTAGGGTATTGTGGTAGCACGTTGACAGGTTTAATTGAGAAAAACTACGTAGCTAATGTAGGTTCTTATGGTATATACATGTTTAGCACAGGAGGTGGAGGTACACTTACTCCGCTTAATGTTAGAAACAACATGGTAGCAGGTTTTAATGGCACAGGAACAGTTTATGGAATATACACTGCTTCAGGCAATTTTATCAACTTTTACTTTAATAGTGTGAGATTAAACAGTGGTTCAAGCACTTCTACAGCTGCTCTATATATCTCATCAGGTAGTAACATCCGAGTGATAAACAATATTTTATCTTACAACGGTACAGGTTCAGGATATTCTTTGTATAAATCTGCTGCGGCAACTTTAAGTAGTTGTAATTATAACTGTTACTACAGTGCAGGAAGTAGCCTTGCATACTGGGGTTCTGCGGTTCTTGATTTGGCGGCGCTACAAACTGCAAGTGGTACAAACAATAATAGTATACAACACAATGTAAACTTTACCAACGATACTATTTTACGTACTTTTGATGGTCAAGTGTATAAAGCAGGGCAAAATATCCCTGGTGTTACAGATGATTTTGATAGTAATCCAAGATTTACGCCTCCTTCTATGGGTTGCGTAGAAATTAGTCCTTATGATTTAGAGGCTACTTCTGCTACTTCTACGGCGCTTCCTTTCTTAATTAACACTAATCATACTATTAACTTTACCATTACTAACGTGAGAGACATGCCATTTACTAATCCTAATGTATTCTTCAAGCGCAAAGGAATGACCACACCGATAGCCGCAGAAATTGCAACAACTACTATTAACCCTGGCGGAACTTATACACATACCTTCACTACTCCATATATGCCTACCGCATTAGGTGACGATACTTTACTTGTATGGTTAAGCCATATAGATGATAAAAATAGAACTAATGATACTTTTGTATACGCATTCAAAGTACAGTACTTAGATGTAGCACTTACAGAGATTGTTACACCTAATACAAATGTATTAGAAGGTTCTACAAATACCATTACTATAAAACTCAAAAATAATAGTACTTACAAGGTTTATGATATTCCTGTATCCTATCGTATTAACACATTAGCACCTGTAAATGAACTATTTACAGATACTCTTAACCCAGGACAAATTAAAAACTACTCATTTACTACACCTTACGTTCCTGCTATGATGGGCATAGACCAACTTACAACCTATCTTGGACATCCTCGCGACCAAAATAGAAATAACGATACTATTCGTACAAATATCAATGTGGATAGAAAAGACATAGCGGTAACTACACTTACTAACCCATTAGTGGCCCCTGCCGTATTACCCATTTTCAGCCAACACCAAGTTAAGGTATATTTACGTAATCCTGGTTCTGTGCCTATGAGTTTATCTCAGGTAAGCTATCAGGAAGTTGGAAAATCCGCAGTTACAGAACCTTATGTAGGTACAGTTATGCCTAATGATAGTGTATTATTCACATTCAGTACCTTGTATATGCCCACCACAGGAGGAACAAAAACCTTTAAAGTATGGGCGAAAACCACAGGAGATATGGTTGTAACCAATGATACCCTAATACGCACCTTGATTGTTCAATCAAGCAACCCTATTGATGTAAAACCTAGCAGTTTGAGCTCTCCTAAATTTATTACAATAGGTGCAAATACTGTATCTGCTTATATTAGAAATTTGGGCTTGACTAAGTTAGATAGCGTAACTGTATCCTATCAAGTAGATACAAATCCTGTGGTAACCGAGAAATTTATAGGTACAATAAATGCAGGTGATAGTGCGTTATACACATTTACTACAACTGCTAATATATCCAACCCTTCTGCAAAAATTTGTGTATTCACTACCAATCCAAATGGATTAACAGACGTTAACGTGGCTAATGATACACTTTGTAAAATTATTCAGATTAACAGTATTGCAGATAACATTAAAGATTTAGATAACTTAAATATCTATCCTAACCCTGTGCAAGATATAGTACATTTACAACTTTCACTCAACACAACACAAAACATCATGATTCAGGTAATAGATATAACAGGTAAAGTTCTGCAAAGTGAAAATTATACATTAGCAAGTGGTACTCATGTTTTATCCCAAGATGTTAGCCGCTTATCTGCGGGCATGTATCTGTTACGTATCCTAAATAACCAAGATATTATTCAAAGAAACATCTTTATAGCTAAATAAATATGAAAAGTATAAAAACTTCGCTTGTACTCTTGTTCTTGTTCTTAAATATGGGGCGATACTTTGCACAGTACTGTACCCCTACCTATAGTACTCTTTGTTCATCAGGTGATTATATTGAGAATTTCTCATTTAACACAATAGTTAACAATATGTCTGGGTGTAATGGTAACCCTAACAACTATATTTTCTACAATACAATGAGTACCGTAGTCAACCCGGGTAATTCATATTCTATCAGCATGCAGTCTGGGTCTTTCTGGGACCAAGGCTTCGGCGTTTGGATAGATTATAACATTGATGGTGACTTCTCTGACCCTGGTGAGTTTGTGTACTCTTCACCATCATCAGGTACAGGTGTATTCTCGGGTATGGTAACTATACCTGGTAGTGCTACTACAGGTACTACTCGCCTTCGGGTGCGTTGTGCGTACGCTACTGTACCTACCGCCGCAGATTTTTGTACCAATTTTTTCTATGGTGAAACAGAAGATTATGTAGTTATTATTAGCTCTCCTACTCCGATGGTGTACAATAACTCAGAAACTATACAAATTACAGATATTGTAACGCGTGGTACTACCAATGCACCTGTTATTGGTATTAAGGTAAATACTACGGGAACTCTAACACCTTTTAATCTTACTAAAATGAAGTTAAATACGCTTGGAACTACTAATGTAGCGGACATTGCCAATGCAAAACTTTGGTACACGGGTAATACTCCGTCTTTTTCTGCTACTACTCAATTTGGTACTACGATTCCGTCACCAAGTGGAACAATGTATTTTACAGGCACACAAACTTTGACAGGAGGTCCTAATTATTTCTGGCTGACGTATGATGTCTTACCCGGAGCAACTATGGGTAACGTGATAGATGCAAGCTGTGATAGTATTTATATTTCTGCTGCTCCTTTTGGAGATATACCTACACCTACCGCACCTACGGGTAGTCGTCTAATTGATTACTGTGTATCAGGTTCTACGGCTACAGGTGGTTTTTGGGAAGCCTATATGACAGGCGTACAAGTAGGTACAACAACCTTATCCTCAGGTACATTAAATAACAAATACATTTACTATCCTACGCCAGTTGCTCCTTTGGAAATAAACGTGGCTACACCTTTTACTATAAACACGAATTATGTAAATTTTGCGATAGATTATAATGTTGGTATATGGATAGACTATGATAAAGACGGTAATTTTAGCTCCGCAGAGCAAGCATTTATTACTACTACATCTGTTTCATCAGGTAGCCCAATTACAGGTACAATTACAGTTCCAGCTACAGCAAGTCTGGGTACCACTCGTATGCGTATTGTATATACATTTGCCTACGGTACTATGCCTACACCTATGCCCTGCGGTACGTATGATGAAGGTGAAACCGAAGATTATGTCGTGAATATCCAGCCTTTTACTAATCTAAAAGCAGTTTCTATACTCGTTCCTACTACAACCACAGCTTTTATAGGATATAATAACCCTGTAACCGTGAAAATAAAAAATACTGGTGCAGTGAACATTACTAATCCTACTATTGCACTTAAAAGTAATACAGCTCCATTAGTTTCCGAAACTTACACAGGTACTATCAACGCAGGAGATAGCCTTAACTATACATTTACAGGCTATTATGTACCTACTGCATTGGGTACAGATACATTAAAAGTTTGGGTAGATGCCTTAGGAGATAACACACCTATTGATGATACAGTTAAAAAGGTTATGATTGTCAAACGGGCAGATTTGAAAGCCGAAGCACTACTTAGCCCTATGCCTTCTGTAGTATTAGAAAATGATGTTGTGCCTATCAAATTTGTGGTAAAAAACCTTAGCAATGAAGCACTCTCAGGATTTACGCTTCGCTATAAAGTAGGTACAGCTCCTGCTGTAAGTGCTACTTATTCAGGCACACTGGCTTCAATGGATACTATTCATTTTACCTTCCCGACACCTTATTTAGCTTCTACCGTAGGTATACTTCCTTTCAAGATATGGACAGATTTAGCCGCTGACCAAGATAGAACTAATGATACTATCAAAACTACGCTTCAAGTAGATAGAATAGATATGAGAATGGCGGCTATTATTAACCCAACAGCTACTATGGTGCCAGGTGCAAGCGTACCTGTCAAAGTGGCCATCAAAAACGTAGGTACACGCGCGGTAACTAATCCTCAATTGTGCTATCAGTTTAACAGTGGTACACCTGTAATAGAAATTGCTACTCCTCTTGGTACAATTAACCCTGGTGATAGCATAGTTTATACTTATACCACTACCCTTAACATAGGTACTGGTGCTTTTACCTTGAAAACATATATTAACACTACAAATGATGTTATTCATTCTAATGATACACTTGTATTAAATGGAAATGCTTCCTCCTCCTCTGTATTAGTTGATGCTCGTGCAGAAAGCATTGTATCTCCTACATTCTTAACCGCAGGTACTCCTGTAAATCTTACCGTTAAGGTTAGAAATCTTGGATTAACTTCATTGACAGGTGTTCAGGTTTCATTTAGAGAAAGTCCTTCGGGAACTCCTGTTACAGAAACCTTTACAGGAACTATTCCCGCAGGTGGCAGTGCAAACTATACCTTTACAGCATCTTATACACCTTCATCTAATACGCCTACCGTGTGTATCCGTACGTCTAACCCTAATGGTAACCCTGATGCGAACCCAAGTAATGACTCTACTTGCGTACAGTTTGTACCCAACAGTGTTACCGATGGTTTATTTGGACAAGGTAGTATCCAAGTTTATCCTAACCCAACCTCTGATAACTTGAATATAGCCTTTACTATCGCTCAATCTATGGATATAAACATGGCTTTGTTAGATATGAAAGGTAACGTAGTTTGGAATGATGCTTATCGTTATAGCACAGGTTCATATACGCAAAATATCTCTGTATCACATTTACCTGCGGGCATTTATATGCTCAAAGCTACTAATGGTACTCAAATTTATACGCAACGTATTGTGATAACCAGAGAGTAAAATTGTAATCTTTCTTAATTCTTGATACTCCAAAGTTAAAATTAGCTTTGGAGTATTTTTTTGTATTTACTTGATTGCTGTGTGTAAGTATTCTATTTTTATTTTTGCTTAAAGCTCAGCACTATGCTACAACCTAAAAATCCGTAGCGTTCTCGTAGTTTGTTTTCTATGTATCTTTTGTAAGACTCTTGAAGATATTGCGGAAGGTTACAGAAAAACAAAAAGGTAGGACTTCTGGCATCATTGACTTGGGTTACGTACTTTATTTTAACAAATTTTCCTTTTACAGACGGCGGAGGGTAATGCTCTGTAATTTCTTGTAAAAACTCATTCAGTTCATGCGTAGGAATACGTTTTTTCTGTTCTTGGTACACTTCTTCTGCGGTTTCTAAAATTTTCAATACTCTTTGTTTTGTTACTGCTGACGTGTATAAAATAGGTATATGGGACAAAGGTAAAATTTTCTGCTCTATTTTTTTAGTGTATTGTATATGTGTATTAGCACTTTTTTCAGGATACAAATCCCATTTATTGACCACTATCACTTTACCTTTACGATTTCGGTTAATTAAGTCTAAAATATGTAAGTCTTGCGCTTCCAAACCCAACGTAGCATCAAGAATAAGTACGGCAACATCACATTCTTCAATAGCTTTAATGGTGCGCAAAGTAGAGTAAAACTCTATATTTTCCGTAACTTTTGCTTTTTTGCGCAAGCCTGCGGTATCTACTAAAATAACGTTATGCCCAAAAGCTGTATAATGTGTGTCTATACTGTCACGTGTAGTGCCTGCTATGGGCGTAACAATACTCCTGTTTTCGCCCAACAAAGTATTAAGCAAAGAAGATTTGCCTACATTAGGTCTGCCCACAAAAGCAATACGAGGTATATCATTTAGTTCAATTTCTTCACTTTTTTCAGGTAATAGTTCTGTAATTTTATCCAAAAGTTCGCCTGTACCACTACCACTTACTGCAGAAATAGGAAATATTTCATCTACAAGGTTAAGAGAGTAAAACTCAGTGGCATCAGCCTGTAATTTATGATTATCTACTTTATTAGCAACTAACAGCACTTTGCGCTTTTGTTTGCGGACAATATCTGCAAAAAGTTCATCTAATGGGGTTAAACCTTGCATGGCATCTACTACAAAAAGCAATACTTGTGCTTCCTGCATAGCAATTTCTACTTGTTCGGCGATAGCTTTTTCAAATATATCTTCGGATTGGGGTACATATCCTCCTGTATCTATGACTGTAAAAGTTTTACCATTCCATTCTGCTGTGCCGTAGTGCCTGTCACGAGTTAAGCCGCTGATATCATCTACAATAGCCTTTTTTTTCTCAATCAGACGGTTAAATAAAGTGGATTTTCCTACATTAGGTCTGCCTACAATAGCTACTACATTGTTTCTGTTACCTGTCATACATCGCAAAACTACAAAATATAAATGGCATACACATAAATTTAATCTTGTAGATGCCCATTATTACTATCCTTTTAGCTATATTTAAGCCCATTATGCCAAATATTGAAATTTTAACTATTGGTGAAGAGTTACTTATCGGACAAACTATAAATACTAATGCCGCTTGGATAGGTGAAAAACTCAATGAAATAGGGTTAAAAGTTCATAGACATACTACTATTACTGATGACAAAGAAATTATCAAACAGACCTTACATGAAGCGGCACAACGAAGTAATGTTATTCTTATTACAGGCGGGCTTGGTGCTACTAATGATGATGTTACTAAAAAATCGCTTTGTGAATATTTTAATGTAGGATTAGTCAGACATGAAAACGTTCTTACACATATTAAAGAGATTTATTCACGCAGAAATAGAACGCTCAATTTAGCTATGGAGTCGCAAGCGGATTTACCTGAAAACTGTACCTGTATATTCAATCATGCAGGAATTGCCCCAGGTATGTGGTTTGATGAAAATAATGTTATTTATGTTTCTATGCCTGGTGTACCTTATGAGATGAAAGAAATGATGCAAAATTTTGTACTTCCTGAACTCAAAAAACATTTTTCAAAACAACAGATTTATCATCATAAAATATGGATAGCTTCTTTGGGGGAGAGTTATATTGCAGAAAAATTACAGGATATTGAGAATAATCTACCGCAACACATTCAATTAGCGTATTTACCTCAAATAGGGATATTACAATTACGTTTTACGGCTATTGGCAAAGATATAGACGTTTTAATCCAAGAATGTCAAGAGATAGAGCATAAAGTTTGTGCTGTATTTGGCAATGCGATAGTAGGCATAGGTGAAATTTCTTTGCCTGAAACCGTAGCCAATTTACTTAAAGAAAAATCTTTGACGATAAGCACCGCAGAAAGTTGTACAGGTGGATATTTAGCACATTTATTTACATCAGTAGCGGGTTCATCTACTTATTTTATGGGTTCTGTGGTTTCTTATGATACTTCTATAAAAATTCAGCAACTCGGGGTTAATCCCAAAGATGTAGAAAAATACGGTGTAGTTAGCGAACAGATAGCTATTCAAATGGCAGAAGGAGTAAGAAAACTGCTTAATACAGATATTGCATTAAGCACTACGGGTATAGCAGGACCAGATGGCGGAGATGACCTTAATCCCGTAGGTACAGTATGGATAGGTTATACAGATGCACAAAAAAGTTTTGCTCGGCGTTTTGTCTTTGAAAAAGATAGATTACGCAATATACAGCGTGCTTCTTTGATGGCTTTGGATATACTCCGAAAAGAACTCATTAAGTAAAGAAACACTATGCTTACTTAAACCATTTGTATAAGAGTCTTTGTTTTTTATATCTTTTTGCTTCTTTTTGCCATGTAGCGTGTACAGGTGTATATCGTGCTAATACATTGCTTTCTTTTATATATGGCAACATGCTAAAAATATATTGAACACCCATTTCTGATAGATATTTTAAGGTTTGTGCATTAAAATCTTTTTTTGTGCCGTTAGGAAGTGTAAAATAATCCGTTTCTATTTTAACATTATTTTTTGTGAAGAAGTCAAGGTTTTGGGAGATTTCTTTTTCTAATTCTGATAAGGACAACGCACTTAGTATGTAATGCGAATACGTGTGCGAAACAAAACTAGTATTTTTTAGTGCTTTTAACTCTGTGATGGAAGCAATATCAAAAAAAATGCGAGTTTCTTCGGAGTGAACAGTATTATTTTGTTTACTTAACCATTTTTCTAAAACAGGAATATTATACTTAAACTGTTGTATTTGTGTAGTTATCTGTTCTTTGCTTTTTTGGGATTGTACACCTTCAAACCAGACTTTATCAAACCATTGCCAGGTATTATGTTCTATACATTTTCCGTTTAAGGCTATTACAAAGGGAATATTTTCGGCTTTAAGAAACGGATATGCGTAAGCAATATTATTGTAATATCCGTCATCAAAAGTGAGTAGTACGGTGCGTTCTTTGGGATTCATCATAGCATATTCTAGCTCTTGCAAAGAAACAAACGCAAAGTTTTCTTGATACAAACTTTCTATCAGACTGATAAAATTAGTGTATGGTGTGCAGAGTGCGTCCCAAAAATAAGGGCTTTCCGTGTGCTCGTCGGGAATAACTTTGTGAAAAGCTAAAATCAGAGGATACATTATTCAATAGCATATTTTTTGCTTAACATTTGAGCAACGATAAGAATTTCATCTTTTCGGGCTAATTGTGCTATCCAATGGGTAGGAATATTTTCTATACCATAGTATAAACCTGCTAATCCACCTGTAACAGAAGCATTTGTATCTGTATCATCACCCAAGGCTATTGCTTTTAATACAGCATCTGCATAGTTTTCTGTGGTCATAAAACACCATATAGAAGCCTCTAACGTATCTACTACATAACCGCTACTGCGGATATTTTCTTCATGTAAAAGAGTAATATCTTCTTTTAATAGCCTATTATAGTGGGCAATTTCTGTATCAGGAACATTGTTTTTTTGTAAAAAAGCAGGTATCTCCTGTTGTAACAAAGCATAAATTTCTATTTTGTTTTTACCTTGTATGATATATCTTGCAAATTCTAAATAATAAAAACAACCTATGATAGAACGTATATGCCTATGTGTTATACTTGATACCTCAGAAGTATATTTGAAGCGTTCTTCAATAGGTTTATTGTGAATAAAGAATAACAAAGGTAAAATACGCATCAAAGAACCATTTCCATTAGAGTATTCATCATCATTTCCTGCTAATATAGCGGGTTCGCCTTGCTTTAATTTAAGAATTACTTTTTCTGTAGTGTTTCCTACATCAAACACTTCTCCTCTTGCACTCCAAAAGGCTTCATCATACCATTTGAGAAAATACTTTGCTAATTTTTCTATATTGTATTCATCTATAAGTACTTCCGCAAGACACATAGATAAAGATGTGTCATCAGAGAATGTACCAGGGGGTAGATTGTATGTTCCATAGCCTACCATATCCTTTATGGGGTGTTCAATCAAATATCTTCGGGATTTGAACTCTGCGGGTACACCCAAGGCATCACCTACCGCAAACCCCAGTAAAGCACTTTCACAATATTTTTTTTGCATACAACAAAGATAAGGATTTTTTGCCTGTTTCAAAGTTAAGAAATAAAGATATTCTAATATATTACTTTTATCTCATTACAACAGTACTTATTGATATTGTGGTACAAAAGGTTGGTTTAGAGTATGATAGGCATAATTAATTTGTTAAAGCAGGATAGTAATTTTTACATAAGTAATTTTATACCTAATCAAAAACGGTTTTACTATCAAAATATCAAAGAACTTTATTTGAACACTGAGCGTGGTTCGGCTATATGCTTACCAACCGAAGCCAGAATGCAAATAAGGTTCTTTAAATCAAATAATTTTGAGTATATATGCTCTCTACGACAGTCAACTTCTAGGAAAGCATAATATACTTAATTTTTTATTGTATTTACTGAAAAAAGTCGTAACTCGTGGCTTACGTAAAACTACTTTTATATCTTTGCAAATGTAACCTACAACCTTACTTTTCTATAAATGTATGAGTAAAAATCCTAAACAGCTAATTTTATGTGTAGATGACGAAAAAGTTGTTCTTAACAGTTTAAGGCAACAATTACAGAACTTTTTTGGTAACAAATACGACTATGAAATTGCAGAAAATGCAGAGGAAGCATGGGAAATTATTACTGATTTAGAGAATGAAAATATAGAAATGGTACTTATCATTTCAGATTGGTTAATGCCAGGTAAAAAAGGAGATGAATTTCTCGTAGAACTACACAAAAAGTATCCAAAAACGATTACCATGATGCTTACAGGACACGCTGATGATAATGCTATTGAAAATGCAAAAGAAAATGCCAATCTGTTTGCCTGTATTCGTAAGCCGTGGTCAAAAGAAGAGTTGATTGAGAACATTCAGAAAGCTTTTGAAAAACTACATCAATAGCTTAAAAGATTGTAATATGCTGAAAATAACATATGTATAAAACAAAAGCATTATTTTACTTGACATTTATTGTTTTATGCAGTATTTTTGCAGTCCGATTTTAAGAACACGAGATGTGGTGCAGCGGTAGCATACCTGCCTTGGGAGCAGGGGGTCGTGAGTTCGAATCTCGCCATCTCGACACACTCATAAATCAAGAGAGTACCTTCATATTAAACTGTGAAGGTATTTTTGTTTTATTCAGGACTGTGATAAATCTTACCTACTGTTCACAGCTGAGTATAATAATAAATTTGCAAATTCCAAGTATTGCCTTTACCTTTGCAGTCTTATTTTTTAATGACGTATGGACTTAATTAAATTAGTTGAGAATGAATATCTCAAAAAAGACATTCCTACATTCAAAGCAGGAGATACGATAAAAGTATACATTAAAATTAAAGAAGGGTCAAAAGAGCGTATACAACAATTTCAGGGCGTAGTTATTGCCCGCAGAGGAACAGGTGCAGGTGCTATGTTTACTGTAAGAAAGGTTTCCAATGGTGTAGGCGTAGAGCGTACTTTCCCTTTACACTGCCCCAGTATAGACAAGATAGAGTTTGTACGTGCAGGTTCTGTACGCCGTGCAAAATTGTACTATCTGCGTAAATTACGCGGTAAAGCGGCACGCATCAAGGAAGGTAAAGCAAGAGAACTTACTTCTGCTGATATGTAAAGCAATTTAATATGATTTGTATAGAAAAAGTCTTACTAAGTTTTGAAAGGTAAGACTTTTTTTATTTCTATTTCATTTTGTTTAGCAGTGAGTAAATATATTACACTTATTGAGTTAGAAAAAAGCATATTATATGGTTAAAACTTTCCTACCCATAGCATCAATGATATTTTTATCTTCGTTAAAACACGTAACGAGCGAGAAGCCATTATAGAATGGTTCAACCATCAGATAACGTTCTTTATACAGTGCGTTACCTTGTTTATCAATATGAAACCATCCTTTTTCATCTTTGGCAGTAGCAAAACCTTTATGAAAAATGCCTAAATCTAAGAAATATTTTCCGTTTAGGTCATTTCCTTGGGTATTTATGTGCTTCCAACCTTTTTCATTTTTTACACAAGCATAGCCATCTTTGAAGTCGCCTGCATAGAGGTAGTTTTGTTCATAAATTCGGTTTCCTTGTAAATCAATGTGGAAATATTGATTATTTTTATCTCTCACAGTACAGATGTTTTCTTGGTAATTTCCTGCCCACGTATATGATTGAGTGTACACTCTTTGTCCCTTTTCATCAATATGAAACCAATGCCCTTGTTTATCAATCACAGCGGCACGGTTGCAATAAAAGCCAAAAGTTCGTGA
Organism: uncultured Bacteroidia bacterium; assembly: GCA_938028625.1. Classification (GTDB taxonomy): domain Bacteria; phylum Bacteroidota; class Bacteroidia; order JANWVE01; family JANWVE01; genus JANWVE01. The sequence goes on from CALIZB010000076.1 coordinate 16,903, forward strand.
ATATCGTTCTGTATATAAAGGACTTCCGTTTATATCAATATGATACGCTCCGCTTACGTCTAATACAGGTGCAAGCCCTGGTGCGTGAAATTTTAAAACTTCTTTAAAGGTTCGCCCGAATATTAGCTTGCCTTGATAAAGAAAATACGTTGCATCTTCTGAAATTTTTATGTCTTGGTAGGTCATTTCTCAAAAATTAAAATGGTTTGTAATTCATTTAATTTTACTTCATTTTTACGTTTAAATCCTGCTTTTCCTGCAAGTGAAAGATATTCGTTTGAACTTCTTTCAAAACTTTCACATATAGCCAGCATGTTTAAAGAAAGTAAGGATAAGTCTGATTGAATTTTATCAGTACAATTTTCAATGATGTAAAGCGTACCGCCGTGAGGTAAAGCATCATAGCAATTTTTTAGAATAATACTCGCTTTTTCGTCGTTCCAATCGTGTAAGACCCTCGTGAGTAAAATAGCTTCTGTAAGGTTGGGTATTTTTTCAAGAAAGTTTCCGTCTATTTTCTGGATATTTGGAATAGTTACTTTTTCAATGACTTTGGGCAAATCCAATAAAATGCACTCAACGTTCGGATATTTGGCTTTAATTTTCTCTAAAACCGCTCCATAGCCACCGCCTACGTCCATAATGGATTTATGCTTGCTCAAATCTATTACATCGGGTAAGGTTTTGTAATCTTCTTTTGCATATTCGTACATAGCTTT
>CALIZB010000077.1 GCA_938028625.1 uncultured Bacteroidia bacterium
TCAAAAAATGACATATAAAAACAAACTTTATTTTATTCCGCGAGTAACATCAATAGATTTTTCAAATTGTAATTTTTCTAGTTCTTTTAAAATTCACATGATCTGTATGCCCTATGCAGTTCCCAGATCTATAAAGGGGTATAAAACATTTCTTTTCATTTTACTTTGATAACAAATGAAAGCTGACTAGCAGCCTCTTTAATTGCTTCATTTGTTTTTTGTTTTTTTGTCTTTGAAGTTGTCAGTTGACCATATGGGTCATTATCAAATAAGTCGTACTTTTTTGTCCCCAGGTCATAACTCGACTCCTATCATATATTTTTCAAAAATTCTTTCGATGTTATCCAGAACTAGTTATTGGCTATCTGGACACTTGGTTATATTGTGTGTAAGTAATCATATTAATTACCAGCATGCATTTAAAGTGTGAAAAAATGGGAAAATCGCTTGTCCCCAAACCACCCCACGCCACAACTCGGCACGCCCATGGTAAATAGTCGTTTCAAAATAAATTTTTTTGACCTGTTTATTACTTAACTACACACTGCTGTATACAAACGTATATGATCCGGAATAATATCTCATTATTCTCAAGGCGAAATTAATATGAATACATCTGTCCCTAAAATTCATGTCAGTCCTGTTACCACTCAAACAAAATCGTGGTAGAAATTAATGGTAACTCAGATATTGACCCCGACCAAGGCAGTGGGTAGCGGACTCTATATAGTATCAATATAGAATGTTTGGTAGGAACATTAACACATCTTTAATCCTAAGAAAGCACCTTCTATGGGGGATGCCGCAAGAAGTCATTTTAAAAAGTCAGCACTGTTACCTTCCTCCAGCACTGATGAATATGGCTATGTGGAAGCTGCCCGAAATGAGGGATTGGTTCATTGGAATTCTGCTGGATTGCTCCACGTGAAAGTTAACTCGGCGAATTTGAAGCATTTCTAGGGATGTTTTGAGTGTTTTTCTTCCACCCTGTTACTGTCAACCCTGTTACTTGCATATAGTAACAGGGATGACAATATTGTGGTAACAGGGTTGACAAACTCACATGTAATCCTGTGTCAGTTGCTATGAGCTATAGGTTAGCTTATATTATATAACTCGCAAGAAAGCAGTTGCGTTTATGTTTCATACCTTTCAATCTGTTCCACAATATGAAGTATAGTCTCGATGGAATTTTTGCTACCGATAAGGGGGTCACAGGGCTGACCAGAGCTGGTAACAGTGTTGACATTTCATGATATATTTTGTCATAATGACAAAAATACAATTGGCACATCATTGTTATCTATTGGATATCATGTGGATAAGTCAAACGTTAAATGCAATGTCTTTTTAATTTATAATTTTAAATGATTAACATGACACAATCATGTTGAAAGTGTTAGATTTTATTGGTAACAGGGTGGATATGGTTACGTAACAGGGCTGACCATTACCTACCAATGTGTGATGAAAAAACGTGTTCGATTTGAATGAAATACAATCAAAGTTTTAGAAGATTAGATAGTTCTTTCGTAAAATAGGAAAAATAACTAACTCTTGTAAAAAAAACCCAAACTTTTGAATTCTAGTATGTTTAAATCAAATAAAATATGGTAACAGAGCTGACATATTTTGGTAACAGAACTGACATTCTGCAACGATTCTATACACGTCATCTTGATATGTAATACCATATTTTTCTCATGTGTAATTAATAACCCGTTAGAAAGAAATAACAGTTATACTTCGTATGAATTGTTCCTGGAAAAAATATTAAATTTGCTTTAACCTGTGGACAATTAAAGAACAAAAACGACATGTATCAGTATTCATTATGATTCAATCGACTGGATGTCAACCCTGTTACTAAACTTATACATTTCTATTTACCATTATTTTCAAAGATTATTATAATTGAAATGTTTTGACTACACGAAGATATCTGCACACCTCATTGCCGATCATACATATAGCGGTTCCAGTATATTTGTTTTACATTGGTGATATAGCCGCTTTAATTCGACGATATGTCCACTCTGTTACCTATCTGATGTCCACACTGTTACCACGTTATAATTGAATTAAACAAGTATTATTTATTATTTTCATTGGCCTAAGTGTACAGAACATGATCTACAACATTTGCTTTATCCATCAATATATTGTATGTGCGAGTAAAAGTATATTTTTTAAATTTCTTCTTCAAAACCAAACTTTTTACATGTCAGATCCAGGTGAAAGTCGTAAATGTCATCGAATTATTCCAATTATATACTGATGTAAGTGCGTTTTATGTCCTTAAATACATCCTCTGATAAATACATGCGTAATGAACTAAATGCATCAATTCCGAAAGAAAAATAACCAGAACTGCATCCAGTACAGCGGGTTTATCGATGGTAACAGGGCTGACATCCAAACATAATTTTAAAATTTTCAAAATGTTATAAAATAAACAAAAATTTGAAATCTGTTGGGAAAACATCTGCAATATACAGGTGAGTATGTCTACTAGTCACACACAAAAAATTGCGAGAAAATTCAGAAATTTAATCCTCGAGGTACATGGCTTCCAAAAGTACGACTTTTCTGATATTGACCCATATCAGCGTTGGATATTAGCAAACCATCGATCGCCGTCACTGACTCGATCCCATCTCGCTACGCTACTCACCCACAGACACACAGCCACCGTCCGCAGTACTAAAGGCAGGGTTTGTGCTTGGCTGCAGCGACTATTTCACGGGAGATAAAAGCAAGCGGAAGCA
>CALIZB010000078.1 GCA_938028625.1 uncultured Bacteroidia bacterium
AGGTAAAAGCGATTTTATTGAGTTGCTCAATCATGACAGTATTATTATTCAGATACCTGCACTGAAAAAAAAGAAAAATAAAAAAGATGAATTAGAAAAGCTATTAGACATATTTGAGTTAGTCAAAAAACGGCAAATAGACTATAATGAGAAAGAACTTTCAAAAACCTATTTTCCGATATTAAGGCGTTTGCATAAAGCGATACAAAATGAAGAACTTCAAAACATCATGACCGTAGAAGAGGATATAGTAGAGAGCATAAGACAAAAAGAAAGTGAATTATTAGCCAAAGATGAGATAATTAAACAAGAAAGAAAAAGAGCAGAACAAAAAGAAAAGGAATTAAAAGAAGAGAAAGAAAGGGCAGAACAAGAAAAAGTATTTACAGTTAAAAAACTTATTCAAAGAGGTTTTTCAATAGATGAAATTATAGAAATTACCAAAATAGACACAAAATTTCTAAAAAAACACAAGTTAATTTCATAAAAAGCAGGATTATAATAAGTTTATATTGGTATTTTGTTCATTTGAGAAATATCATCTTATAATTTCTCACAAAGCATAATATACTTGCCAACAATCTAACCATTGCTTATCTATACCTTCTACATTGTTCACAAGTTCTTCCCACGAGCTAATGCTTTTACCTTGTTTTTTGAGTTTTTTTCTGTATTGCACAAAAGATTTGGCAATTTCATACGTAAAACCAGGAGATTTGAACACTTGCTTTTCTTCCAAAGTATTAAGAGAAACCTTTTGAATTTGACTTATAACACCAGTTTCTACATAACACTGATTTTGTAAGTTTTTTATTACTTCTGCGTTTAATCCTATGCAGTTAAGTTGTTTCATATCATAAAAAATCTTTATTTTTCTGCGTACAGCAAGGACTCTTCGGACTGTTTTTTCTCCTACTCCTCGCAAATTAACCAATTGAATAGAGTCGCAGGTGTTAAGGTTGACTTTCTGAACATTTTTCTGTTCTGTTTTTATCTCTGTTTTCTGTTCTGAATCCACAAAAATATACGGCAATATCTTTTGATAACAACTGTCTTTTAATCCATATACTTTTTTAATCTCCTCAATACTACTAAATTTTTTAACTTTTTCTCTGTACGAAATAATGCGTTTTGCCATTACCGCGCCTATACACGGCAGATTTTCTAATTCCTGCTGTGTAGCAAGATTAATGTCTAAACGCTGAATTTTTTTTGAAACAGTATCTTTTATGCGGACATATTCAAAAGAGTTCTGAATTTCTTCACGGTTCAGGTGAGCTAAAAGCGTATCTTGTTCTATTTGTAATTTTTCTGTATTGACAAAAACTATTCTCGGAAGTATAACTACAATCAAAATCAGAATAAAAACTACAATAATTCCTGTTTTTTCTGTTTTGGAGAACACAAAATAACTTCGTACAGACATACTCACAACAAAGTTAAAAATTCTCTTTTTATTTCAAAAAAAATGTTATTATCTTTGCGAGAATGTTAATAAAGTATGGACTTATTTATGGAATAATTTTTACCTCTTTCCTGATGTATGCACAAAAAGCAGACGAGTACATTGAAATCGCTAGAAAACGCAGAAACATAGGTGATTTTAATGGTTGTATAGCAAATCTGAACAAAGCCGCAGAAATAGAGCCTAATAATCCACTGGTATATGGAGTACGTGCCAATACCAAAATGATGTTACAGGATTACAAAGGTGCTATTGAGGACTATAACAAAGCATTAGAATTAGATAAAAGTTACGCTAAAGCCTATGGAGGACGCGCTTTTGCCAAATATGCTACCCGTGATTTTGACGGTGCTGCTAAAGATTACAATAAAGCATTAGAACTCGCCCCTAATGACGCCGCCGCTTACAGTTGGAGAGGCTTTTTAGCGTATGCGAATAAAAAATATACTCTTGCACTACAAGATTATAACAAAGCGATTGAATTAGAACCTATGGACTCTAAACTGTATGCCGATAGAGCTATGGTAAAACTCGCTATGGGTGATAAAAACGGTGCTATGCAGGACTACAACGAAGCTATTAAAACAGACCCTTTTTATGCTAAAAATTACCGTGACAGAGCTTGCCTTAAAATAGAAAATAATGACCTTAAAAGTGCAATACAAGACTATAATATGGCTATTGAATATGCACCTAAACAAACCCGGTATTATATAGAAAGAGGTAACCTCTACCTCAAACTTAAAGACATAAAAAATGCCATTCATGACTTTGGAAAAGTAATAGAAATTGCCCCCACAGATATAGCAGGATATTATAACAGAGGTTTGGCACTTATGGCAGAACAGAGCTACAACGGTGCTGCCGTAGATTTTGAAAAGTGTATTTCTATGAACCCTAAATATATTGATGCTTACGTGAACATGGGAGTATGTCTGTCTGCTATGGATAAACACAAAGAAGCTATACAACATTATGACAAAGCCATAGAATTAGATAATAAAAATGCAAAAGCATATTTTGGAAGAGGTGTTGCCAAAGCCTCTCTCAAAAATACCAGTGAAGCCTGTGCAGACCTGAAAAAATCTCAGGAATTAGGATACAACGAAGCATTGAATACCATGAATTCTGTTTGTAAATAAATTATGGAAAAACTACATTTTACTTCCATTCATCTTATTGCACCTGCCATAGCTATTCTGGCATTTTTACTTTTTGCGCGGGGTATGGTTGCGCGTGCAGAGGGTAGACGATTTTTAGTTTTACCTGAACTTGCCCTTATACTTTTTGATTTTATGATGCGGTTTATTTTTCAGGAAGGCGATTGGTATCCCAAAGTGCTGGGCATGCTTACCGATAACGGTATTGCTCTTGTAGTAGCAGGAGCATATCTTGCTATAAAACGCCATCACCCAAAAATTCTTTTTGTCCCTGGTGTTATCCTCTTGATGATGGTAGCTTTACTTTACTGGGGAAAGCAGTTTGTAGAAACTTCTTATGAAAGAGTTAAAAGTATAATTTCTAAACAAGAAAATATACAACAAATAGATAAAAATTATGCTGAAATTCTTTTGGAACTCGGTCCTGATGATTCTATAAGTGAAGTTAAACCTATCCTTAAAAAGTATAAAGCCACATATAAAAAAACTTTTGCTAATATTACTCTGGACGAAGATGAAAACCTTGCCCAATACTATACCATAAAGGTAAATGCGGCACAAGTAGAGGCTTTACTTAAAGAACTTAAACAAGATTACGAAAATGTAGATAACGCTGAACTTAATACAACTATTCAATTAGAAAAGCCTATACCTTCTTCTAATCTTAATGTCAAATCTCAAGACGAAAGTTTTATCGCCAATGACCCAAAAATCAATGAACAGTGGGCTTTGTACAACTATCAAATCAATGAGGTGCATAACCTGCTCAAAAAAATAAAACCTAAAAAGAAAGCCAAAATAGCTATTTTAGACACAGGAGTAGACGCTAATCATGAAGATATAAACAACATATTCAAAGAAAGTCCTGCAAATAAAGATAGACACGGTCATGGTACACATTGTGCAGGTATTGCAGGTGCAAATACAAACAATAAAGTAGGTATTGCTTCTTTGAATTGGCAAGGTAAATTTATAGAAATACTTGGTTTTGCGGCATTAGACGGTTCAGGACGCGGAACTATAGAAAGTGTAGCGCAAGCTATTGTAGACGCCGCTGATGCAGGAGCAGATGTACTTTCTTTATCTTTAGGAGGTTGGCATCCTACCCCCCCGAAGGCCGAAGTAGATGCTATTAACTATGCACTCAAAAAAAGATGTATAGTGATAGTTGCCGCAGGAAATGATAACGAAGATGCCAAAGAACACGCTCCTGCCAATATAGACGGAGTTATCTGTGTAGCCGCTATTGACCAACAAGGTAAAAAAGCCTATTTTTCTAATACTAATACATCATTAAAACGCCCCATAGCCGCACCAGGTGTAGATATACTCTCTCTAAAACCTAATAGTGAATATGCGTCTATGAGTGGTACTTCTATGGCAACGCCTATGGTAGCAGGACTAGCAGGCATTTTGAGAGCTATTAACCCGAATATTCCCGCAGAAGATGTATATCTCATATTAGAAAAAACAGGTATTGAAGGCCAAGATAAAGATAAAGTGGGTAAAACTATTTCTATACTTGGTGCTATTAAAGCCGTTTCTAAAAAAGATGTAAATTAAAGCAAAAACGCACAAAAGTTTAGTTATTTATTGTAAAGATGCTTTTTGATTACCTATTATTTTGCCAAACTTGACACCCGCTTGTATAAAAAGAAGCGTCTTTGTAGTTTGATACGCAGGGGCAGGTATCCAGTTCCCTTGACTTTGAACATATTTATCTGTATGATAAAATTTTACACGCATACCCATACCCGCATATATATCATATATCCATAGTTGTGAAGTTATTTTAGGTTTACCCCAGTTCAAAGATATTCCTACTACATCTTTTAATCCGTGTATCACGTAATTTTCTTTATTCAAAGGCTTGTAATCTATCACTTTCACAAAAAAGTCTATCTGCAAGTATTTTGATGTTTCTTGTGTTTCCTGTATCTTATTTTTGTACCTACGATAATTGGTACGTAATACATACCCTTCTGTTTTTTGTATTTGTTCTTGCTTAATAAAATCAGGTATAAAAAGCACATCTGAGTAATCTGAGAAAATAAATCCTGCGGCAAATTCTATGGCACTTTTTGGACTAAAATGCTTCTCTACCCAAATATTAAACTGTCCTGTTGTTATATGAAAAGGTTCTGTTTTCAGGATAGTCCTATGTGTATAGGTTTGTTGACCTATAAGATGAGTATAAAACAGTATCAAAATAAAAAACGCTGTAAGCTTACTTTTCACGCTGTAAATTTAGTATAAAACCATTAAGATTTTGTAGAAGTATTTTTCTATAAATGGTAATGAGTTCATTTGGGTAGGCTATATTGCCTACTCAATGACCTACGGAAGAGAGCAATTGTATACGAAATCACAACAAAGAAAATGGTGTATGAATATTCTCTATTTTTGTGCTTATGTTAACCTTAAACAATGTAGGATTTGCATTTGGAAACCGTTTTTTATACAGAAATGTGAGTTTTCAGATTCACGACGGAGATAAAATTGGCTTAATTGGAGCAAATGGCACAGGAAAATCTACTTTATTACGTTTAATAAACAAAGAATACTCTTGTACAGAGGGCGAAATTACAAGTATAAAAGGAATTACCATAGGTTTTCTGAATCAGGATTTGTTAAGCTATCAGTCTGAAAAACCTATTTTGGAAGTAGCGATGGAAGCCTATTCGGAAGCTCTAGCTCTGCAAAAAGAAATAGATGCACTAATAGAACAGTTAGAGCAGGAATATGACGAAAAATTAGCCTATCAGATGGGAGAAAAACAGGCAGAATTTGAGCATAAAGGCGGGTATGAAATGGAACATAAATCTGCTGAAATACTGGCGGGATTAGGTTTTTCCGCACAGGATTTGACAAAACCACTCTCTTCTTTTTCAGGCGGGTGGCGTATGCGCGTAATGCTTGCTAAAATACTTCTGCAAAAACCTAATCTTCTCCTGCTTGATGAACCTACCAACCACTTAGATTTACCCTCTATTCAATGGCTGGAAGAGTATATCCGTAACTATCAAGGCGCTATTGTGATTGTATCGCATGACAGAAATTTTCTTGACCGTGTTACCAACAAAACCGCAGAGGTAGCTTTTGAAAAAATAACGCTTTATAACGGTAATTACAGTGCTTTTGTAGAACAAAAAGCCGAGAGAATGGCCGTACAACAAGCTCAGTACAAAAACCAGCAACAAAAAATTAAAGAGTTAGAGCGGTTCATAGAACGTTTTAAGGCAAAAGCTACCAAAGCTACCCAAGCTCAAAGTAGAGTAAAAATGCTGGAAAGAATGGAAAAAGTAGAAAAAGTAGAAGAAGATAACAGCCATATTGACTTCAAATTCGTGGTTAGCAGTCCGTCAGGTAAAGATGTGTTGCGTTTAGAAAATGTCAGCAAGTCTTATAATGAAGTAAAGGTGTTCTCACGTTCTGATGCTATTCTTATGCGTGGCGATAAAGTAGGGTTGATTGGTGCAAATGGTAAAGGAAAGTCTACTTTACTTCGCATTATTGCAGGTACAGAAAGTTTTCAAGGAAACAGACAAATAGGATACAACGTAAAAATGGGCTTTTTTGCACAGCACCAGTTAGAAAGTCTGAACCTAAACAATGATATTCTTACAGAATTAGAACAACATGCCCCACATTTAACTACGGCATACATACGTACTATATTAGGCTGTTTTATGTTCAGCGGTGAAGATGTATTCAAACCGATTAAAGTGCTTTCAGGTGGTGAAAAATCTCGGGTAGCATTAGCTAAAACTTTAACTTCCGAAGCCAATTTTCTTCTATTAGATGAACCTACTAATCATTTAGACATGGTTTCTATCAACATGCTTATTCAGGCTTTGGAACAGTACGAAGGCACATATATTGTTATTTCGCATGACCGTTATTTTCTTTCACAGGTAACCAACAAGATATGGTACATAGAAAATTATCAACTCAAAGAATACCCAGGCAGTTATCAGGAATATGAAGAGTGGTATAAAACAAGGCAGGAAGCCCTTAAAAATGAACAGAATACAAAAAATACTGTTAAATTTGAAAAAAATAATGCTGTAACAGCACAGGAAAACAAGGTTAAAAGCAATTCAAAAAAGCAAATAGAACAGCTTGAAAATGAGATTACCCAAAAAGAACAGAAACTTGTCAGTATAGAAAGAGAACTCGCACTTCCCGAAACTTATCAGAATAAAGATAAATTTGAGAAGTTATCAAAAGAATATGACGCAGTTAAACTTCAATTAGATGAGCTTATGAAGGAATGGGAAAATAGTGTTATCAATTAAATCATTACTTTTGTTGCATGAAAAATCAGGATTTGTTTCAAAAAATTGTATCTCATTGTACGCAGTACGGTTTTGTATTTCAAAGTTCAGAGATTTATGATGGTTTAAGTGCTGTGTATGACTACGGACCGATGGGCAATGAACTTAAACGGAATATCAAAAATATATGGTGGCTTGCCATGACACAACTGCACCAAAATATACTTGGTATAGATGCGGCTATTTTTATGCACCCTACTGTATGGAAAGCCTCAGGACACGTAGATGCCTTTAATGACCCACTCATTGATAATAAAGACTCCAAAGTTCGCTACCGCGCAGATGTGCTGATAGAAGAGCATGCCGAAAAGCTTCGTAAAAAAGGTAAAAAAGAACAAGCAGAAGATATAGAAAAACGCCTTGCTCAATATCTAGATAACAACAATTTGCAGGCAGTATATGATTTAATCATAGAATGCGAAATTGCCTGTCCTGTATCCGGAACAAGAAATTGGACAGAAGTACGGCAGTTTAATCTTATGTTCAAGACAGAAATGGGCAGTGTGGCAGGTCAAGGTATGGAAATTTATCTCCGTCCTGAAACCGCACAGGGCATTTTTGTTAATTTTACAAATGTTGTTAAAACCAATAGAGGTAAATTACCTATGGGAATAGCACAGATAGGTAAAGCCTTCAGAAATGAAATTGTAGCAAGACAGTTTTTGTTCAGGATGCGCGAGTTTGAACAAATGGAAATGCAGTTTTTTGTTGCTCCTGATGAAGAGATGCAATGGTATGAACACTGGAAAGAAAAACGTATGAGATGGCATAAAGCCATAGGTATATCCGATAAAAACCTTCGCTATCATGACCATATCAAACTTGCGCACTACGCCAAAGCCGCCTGTGATATTGAATATCAGTTTTCTTTTGGCTTTAAAGAAGTAGAAGGAATTCACGCTCGCGGAAACTTTGACCTTTCACAACATACGCAATATAGCGGCAAAAAATTAGAATACTTTGATAATGAACGCAAACAAAGTTACATTCCGCATGTAGTAGAAACTTCCATAGGCGCAGACCGAGCATTTTTAATGACACTTTTTGAAGGTTATCACGAAGAGCAAGCACCTACCGCAGATGGAAAAACAGATTTAAGAATAGTACTCAAAATTCATCCTGTTTTAGCCCCTGTTAAATTAGCTGTATTTCCGCTTAATAACCGCGATGGCTTACCTGAAATCTGCGATAAAATTATAGATGACTGTAAATATGACTTTAAAGTAGTGCGTGACGACAAAGATGCCGTAGGCAGAAGATACCGCCGTCAGGATTTGTTAGGTACACCTTTCTGTGCCACCGTAGATTATGATACTCCCAATGATAACTGTGTAACTATCCGCAACAGAGATACCATGCAGCAAGAACGTATCCCTATTGACAAAGTAAAATCTTATGTCATGGAACGTACTGCACCTAGCGTTATCCTGAAACAATTATAGTTTTTGTTCTTTTAATCCTTCATAAAAGCATTTTCTACATCTGGGTTCATATTTGTCTTTTTCCCCGATAAGAACACTATTTTTATCGTGACGCGCTATTCTATAAGAATGATTAGCTAAATTTCCGCATACTGCACAAATAGCATGTACTTTGGTTACGTATTCGGCTATTGCCATTAAAGCGGGCATGCTCCCAAAAGGTCTACCGAGATAATCCTGGTCTAAACCTGCAATAATAACGCGAATACCTTGATTGGCTAAATATTGAACAGTATCGGCTATACCTTCGTCAAAAAACTGGGCTTCATCTATACCAACTACTTGTACACTTTGTCCAAGCAACAATAACTCCTGCGAATTTTGTATCACTGTACAACGGATTTCATTTTCATTGTGAGATACAATGCTTTCCATACTATAACGATTATCTACGCTTGGTTTGAATATTTCTACTTTTTGTCTGGCAATCAATGCCCTGCGCAGCCTGCGAATAAGTTCTTCAGTTTTACCTGAAAACATACTACCGCATATTACTTCTATCCACCCTGAATGATAATGAATAGGTTCTATAAACATAATTAAAATACTATACTTTGTAGAAATACAAGTATAGAAATAAAAAGCAAAGTAACAACTAATAACCTAAACAAAAGTACAAAACTATTCTGATAGGTGTTTTTTAACAAACGCTTCATCAAATCCTGTTAGTTGTGCAATTTGTGGTATACTCATACCACTAGCGAGCATATTTTTAATAATTTTTATTTTATCTTGTTCAGCCCGTTGTTTTTCTTGTTCTAATTCTTTTTCTTTTTGCTGTAAATCTTTTTTCAATACTACCATATCAGCCTCTAATCTTCCCAAAGACTCTTGGTATGCCTTTTCTAAATACTCTTCATCTTCTATTTTTTCTCTTACTTTTTCGTTAGCATTAGCTAACTCTAAACGTTTTATTATGGTTTGTATGTCTGAATCTTGCACATTACTATCATACACTAATACTTTTTTACCTTCTTTATCTTTGGACATTGCTTTACTTTGGTCAAATATGGATAAAAGATAGTCTATTTTACTACGCAACGGCTTTTTTAATAAGGGTATCTGAATAACATAACATTCATGCGTAAGTTTTTCTATAAATGAGTTTTTATGTTCAATTCTGACTTGTGTAGAAAGATTGATGTATTCTTTTGAGGCTTTTACAGAAGCTGGTAATAATTCATCTAATACAAATCCGAGTAAATAAATAGTGATAATCGGTAAATCGTCAAGGGTGTATTGTTTGGCAAGATAACCTCTAAATCGCATCACGTCTGCATGAAAAAATTGATTAGATTTTTGTAACTCTATCAGTACTTTACTAACGTCTCCATTACTCTCTTTAATATAAGCAACAAAATCTAATCTCTGAATGCGAATAGGTAATTCATCTTTAATAATGGTTTTTTCTTGGGGTAAAAGCGAAAGCTCTAAAATGTCTTTTCCAATAATGATCCCGATAAAGCGTTTAGCAACGTCTTCATCTTCCATCATGAACTTGAAAACCGCATCATAAATAGGGTTGGCAATGTAGTGCATACTACAAAAATACGTGTTTTCATATTATTGTGTAGAAAAGAATTTTTATTGGTATATTGCTCTTAAAGCACTTTCTGCTGTACTGTATTTAAACATGTATCCATATTCCTGCGCGCGAAGGGGTTTTACGAGTTGTCCTTCTAATAATACGGCACTCATTTCACCAAACATAAGTTTGAGCATAAAAGCAGGTACAGGAAATATACTGGGGCGTTTTAATACCTTGCCTAATACTTTACAAAACTGTTTATTATTTAGTAATTCTGGAGCAGTCGCGTTCATCACGCCGTTTACTTTTTCATTTTTGAGTGCAAATTCTATCAATCCAATTATATCATCACGGTGTATCCAGGGAAAACCTTGTTTTCCTGAACCTGTATGTCCGCCTGCAAACATTTTGAACGGCATTGCCATTTTTGGTAATGCGCCGCCATCTTTCTCTAATACTACCCCTATTCTCAAAATTACCAAGCGTGTAAATTGTTCTCCACCTTGTGTGGCTTCTTCCCACATTTTACAGGTATCAGCAAGAAAATCTTTACCTGCAGGAGTGCTCTCTGTGGCAATTTCATTGGGTAAATTACCATAATAACCTACTGCGGACGCATTTACCCATACTTTAGGCTTGTTGGTAGCATTCTGGATAGCAGTTTTAATAGCTGTCGCGCTTTCTACTCTACTATCCACTAATAGTTTTTTTCTCTCGGGTGTCCATTTTTTATCTGCAATTCCTGCACCTGATAAATTCACTACGGCATCAGCGCCGTCTATTTCTTTGCTCCATTCGCCTTGGTCTTTACCATTCCATAATACTTGTTTTACTTTTTCAGGAAGCGAAGGGTCATTTTTGCGAACCAAAGAAACAATTTCGTGCCCTTTTTCAAAAAGATATTTTGTAAGCGGTTTACCGATAAAACCTGTACAGCCTGCTAATACTATTTTCATGTCTATTAAAAGTTATTTAAGGTGATAAAAGTTTCTTAAAAAAATGAATTTTAACTAACAGTACCATAAAATGTGTATTTTTGAGTTATGTTTGAAAGAAAAGTGCCTGTACCCATAATGTTAAATCGTATAGATGTGCCTATCATGGTAAAAATTATAGATGTGATACAAGAAACAGACAATGTAAAAACTTTTACTTTGGATATATCTTTAAATGCAAAACCTGGTCAATTTGTGAATATTTGGTTGCCAGGAATTGATGAAAAGCCTTTTTCTGTAGCAGAGGATAATGGAAAAACGCTAAAAATTACCTTTTTTGCCATAGGAGAGTTTACAAAAAAACTCTTTGCTTGTAATGTAGGGGATAAAATAGGTATCCGAGGACCTTACGGCAGGGCATATTCATGGAAACCGAACAGTACATTAGCTTTAATAGCAGGAGGTTATGGTGCTGCGCCTATGTACTTTTTAGCCCAGAAAGCGGTAGAAACAAACTGCATTATTTATTTTATTGTAGGTGCAAAAAGTAAAAACCATCTTTTGTATCTCAATACTATTAGTAGTTTGCCAAAGACTTTTTTACATATCGCTACTGATGACGGTTCTATGGGACACAAAGGCTACAATACCGAAGTATTAGAAAAGATTTTACAAAAACATCATATACATCAGGTATTTGGGTGTGGTCCTGAAATGATGTTATACAGTGTATTTAATTTGTGCAAAAAATATAAAACAGAAGGACAACTCTCTATGGAACGCTATATGAAATGTGGTTTCGGGGTATGCGGTCAGTGTGTTATGGATAATACAGGTGAACGCGTATGTATGGAAGGTGCAGTCATGACTACGCAACAATTATCTTGTATAGAGGAATTTGGCAAGTACCATAGAGATAAAGAAGGACTTAAAAAACCATTCTAAATTAAACAAAAAACAGGGTATCAAAAAAGAACCCTGTTGAATTTGCCTAAAAGAAAAGTAATTTTTATTCTACAATTATTTTTTGATATTGTACAGTGTTACCTTCCTGTATAGCAACAAGATACATTCCTTTACTTAAAGAGGTATTGATATGAGTAGAACTACCTAAAATGGTTTGAGAATATATTTGTTTGCCTGCTAAATCGTAGATGTTTACAAAAGCAGGTTCTATACTTTGTTTTTCTATGAAGAAACTACCTGTGTTGGGGTTAGGATAGATATTTATTGTATTGTTTGAGCTAAATATTTCATCTTGTACAGAAAGCGGAGCATTGAAAGTATGTATAGATACATTACCACTTACTTCATTAGCCAATACAAGTAAATTCTGACCGTTAGGACTGGCTGATGCAGGGATAAAGAGTACGCCTTCTACGCCTAAATCACCTGCTAAACCTGAGTTAGGTGCATGAGCAAAGTTACGAGGATTGTAGTATTCTATAAATACAGGTGCATTTGGGTTAGTAATTTCATATACCATTACACCACCAATACGTTCCAAACCGATAAAAGCATATACATGTCCGCTTACTTTACCAATAGCTACACCTTCGGGTTCAGGACCTTTATCATCACTCCTTGTTTTACGATTGTTGCTACTTCCGTTATGATTACAATTAAAGTAGTTGGGATAAATTTGTGCCGTTTTTTGTTCAAAATCATCATTGCTGTCATAAACCATTACGCCTGAACTATTCCAAATAGAGAAAGACCTTGCACCAAAAGAATAAAGTTCAGTATAACCCATAGAACCATTACCAAGTGTGGTAGTAACATTTAGTCTGCCTATTACGCTATCATTTTTAAGCATAGTAGCCATTGGGAAGGCGGTAGTGTTCAAGGTTAAATTTTTAACACGTTGTACTTCACTGAATCCTGTGTAGTCGCGAGCGTCACCTTCGTTAGCAGTAACGAGATAAGTTTGTCCCATGTACGTATAAGAAGCAATAGCATCGGGTTGATACATGCCCTTTACGGGGCGAGGAGTAATATAAATGTATCCATTATTATCTGACGCATCTAATCCTTTACCTGGTTGATTATGGTCTTTGAAGCCTAAACCAAATAAAGCCACTACGCTATCCGTAGGAATATGTACTTTGGCAATAGCATTGTTTTCTTGACAAGTTACATAAGCATATTCGCTATTAGCATCTACGGTGATGTACTCAGGTTCTAAATCCTGGGCTATGGTAGCACTAGGTCCGAATATGCGAATAGATGGGTCTAAACTGGATAAAGTAAAATGATTGAAAGTGGCAAATTTTACATTTGCTTGTGTAGTAGCCGCAATTCCACCTGAAATGTTGATGACAGAAACTGAACCTTCGGGGTCTATGGTGTAAGCGTCATTAGGTTCGCCCTCGTTGGCAGTTAATACGTAGTTACCGTCAGGTGTAAAGCAAATCATATCAGGCATAGGACCTACTTTGAGGGATTTTAAGAAAACTCCTGATGTATTATAGAATACCACAGAACCACTATCCTGGGGATTAGTACCTGTAACAGCAACGGCAACAATTCCATTTTTTACAGCTACACTATTCGCACTACTTCCGTAAGCAGACATGTACAACGTATCTAGGATAATGGGAGATGCAGGATTTGCAATATTAATAATGTTCAGACTGTTTAAGTTACCATTGATAACAAACAGTTTTTTAGTAGCTGAATCATAAGCCGCAATTTCAGCAGAAGAGGTATTGTAAGGACCTAATGTAACACTACTGATTTGAGTTAGGCTCTGTGAAATGGCATTGTGGGCTATCCACAGGAAAAATAGCCAAAGTATGCTTGCTTTATTCATAGTAATGCGAAGTTGTATGGTTATTGATAATTTGATATTAAAATGAGGTTAATTTTGAGTAAATCAAGTAAATTTGGATAAAAAAACAACCTGAGAGTTTTTATGCTTTCAGGTTATTAGAGGGTAGAACAAATTTACTTTTTACGAACCGTGTAAATGAACTTTCTTAGCAAGAAGTTGAGAACGGTCTTCGGGGAATTCGGGGTCTGGTATGCAGGCGTCTACGGGGCACACTGCTGCACACTGAGATTCTTCATGAAAACCTATACATTCTGTGCATTTTTCAGGTACAATATAAAAAATGTCTGAAGCCAGAGCTTCAAATTTTTTACCGAAGTATTCAAATTCTGTTCCTCCTGAATAAATTGCAGTATTGGGGCATTCTGGTTCACATGCGCCGCAAGATATACAATCTGATGATATTTGAAGTGCCATAGTTTAATTCTAAAATTTGTTCAAAGATACAAAGTTGTTCCAAATATACAAAAAATAAGAGGTTATTTTTGTATTAGAGAAAGTACATCTGTATTGTCAAAAGTTCCTGAGGACATAAAAAGGTAAGCCATTTTTGGGGCGTTTATTTTTTGAAGGGTTTGTCTAAGTTGTTCAGGGGTTCTGCATATCTGAATTTTTCTGTCCCCGAAAGCGTCTTGAATAAATATATCTGTAAGATTTTCGCCTTTATTGGCAAGTACTGCATCACTCACATAAACAATCTTATAATCTGCCTGCTTTAAACTGTCTTCGTACTGCGGAAGGTAATTTTTAGACAAACTGCTGAACGTATGCAGCTCTAATACAGCCACAATATCATGTCCTTGTGTAAAACTCCATGAAGTACGGTGATATAATTCGTATACAGCATCTACGCTGGCTTTTACTTTGGAGGGTGCGTGAGCAAAATCTCTGTATACCACAGTGTTTGCTGATTCATAAATTTTTTCCAAGCGTTTTCCCGCACCTTCAAAAGTAGCGATAGCCTTGGCAAAGTCTTCAGTTGGAACAGAGAGTTTTCTGCATATCTTGTAAGCGGCTTCTATGTTGATCATGTTATGTTTGCCAATTACTTTGGTAGGTATATCTTCATCATTTAAGAAATAATGGTAGATATTGTCTTTTACTTTGTATTTAGGGGTTTCATATAAAATAACATGGCTGTCTTTTACATGCAGTTCTTCTAATTTTTTAGCTTTTTTGTCATCTGCATTCAGGATTAAGTTTGTACCTCGTACTTGTGCTTGTACGGTATCCCTGAACTGTTGTAAATAAATTTCTTCGGTAGGATATACGTTAGCATGGTCCCAGGCTAAACCAGATATAGATAAAATATGCGGTTGATAGATGCGCATCTTTGGGCGTTTATCCAAACAACTGGCAGGATATTCATCACCTTCTATGACAATGAGATAACTATCTTCTGATAAATGGCAGGAATCAGATAATCCTTTTACCTCTCCACCGATAAGATAGTCAAACTTTCTGCCGCAGTGATTAAGTACATGAATAACCATTGCCGTAGTAGTAGTTTTTCCATGACTGCCTGCAATAACGACCCTGTGCTTGTGCTTGCTAAATTCATAGATAAATTCAGGATACGAATATATTGGTATGCCAAGTTCTTGCGCGCGCAGGAGTTCAGGGTTATCTGATTTTGCGTGCATACCTAATATCACAAAATCTAATTCAGGAGTAATTTTTTCAGGAAACCAGCCTGTTTTCTCAGGGAGTATACCAAAATGGGCAAGTTTGTCTTTGGCAGGGTTATAGATTTCATCATCAGAACCTGTGATGATATAGCCGAGTTTATGCAGGGCTATAGCAATATTATGCATAGCACTGCCACCAATGGAAATAAAATGTACTTTTTTCATGGTTTTGTGCAAAAATAAGAGATTAAATTAAATACACGAATTTTTTGCTTAATTTAAAGTCTGATGGTGTGCCATGAATACTTTGGATTTTACATTTGCGTGAGGTATGCGAAGGGCAAGCCGTCAGGCTGGGTGCGAAAGCACCGAAGCGTAAGCGCAGCCCGTAGCAGACCGACCTTAACCCTGAGCTTGCCGAAGGGTGAAGGGCACGCCCTAAAAAACATCAAAAATGAGGTTATACAAAATAAATTTAGTTTTTCAGGAACAAATACCAAAAAAAACTAATAGCTGTTATATTTTTTTACCTTTGAGAGCTTCTGCAATAGCCAAGTCCATAGCACGTTCTGCAAAAGGTTTACTTACTTGATTAAGTTCATCAATGGCTTTGTAAATAAGGTCTTTATTTCGGGTTTTGATGGCTTCTTGTAAGTTAATAATAGCTTTTTCAGTATTTTCTTTTTCTTCTTGTGTAAGCAAATTGCCGTGTTTTTCTATAAATTTTTGAGTATGATAGATTATTTGGTCTGCTTCACCGATGGCTTCTAAAATTTGCCTTTCTTGCATATCTTGTTGTGCATTTTGTAAAGAAGCCATGAGCATTTGTTCTACTTGTTCATCTGTTAAGCCGTATTGAGGTTTTACTTCAATATCTTGTTGTATGCCGCTACGCATTTCCTTGGCGGTAACTTTAAGAATACCATCAGCATTGATGATAAAATTAATTTGAATTTTGGGCAGTCCTGCGGGCATAGGAGGTATGCCTTTAAGGTCAAATTCGGCAAGTTTTCTGTTATCTTTGACGAGTTCTCTTTCACCTTGATAAACTGATACCTTGAGATTAGTTTGTCCGTCTATGCTGGTGGTATATTGTCTGCCTGCTTGGGTAGGAATTTTACTATTTCGGGGGATAATAACGTCCATAAGTCCGCCGAGAGTTTCTATGCCCAAAGAAAGTGGAGTTACATCAAGTAAAACAATGTCTTTTCTGTTGCCTGCAAGAATGTCTGCTTCAATAGCCGCACCGAGTGCTACTACTTCATCAGGGTTAATTTTGTCATATACTTCTCTACCAAAAAACTCTTGCACTTTTTGCTTAACCAAAGGTACACGCGTAGAACCACCTACCATAACTACGGCATCAATGGCAGAAACAGGAATATTGGCATCTTTAATGGCATCTTTACAGCAGTTTATGGTTTTCTGAATTATAGGGGAGATAATTTTTTCAAAATCCTGGCGGGTGATATAACATTGAATTTTCATGTTTCCCCAAGAGATAACATTTTGATAACTCTCTTTTTCACTCAGTGTTTTTTTAGCGTGTTCGGCTTCTAAACGTAAAGACTGTAAAAAAGTTTTGTCTTGTTGAACGTTGGAATAAGATAAATTATTTGTACCTATCCAGTATTCTACGATAGCTTTATCCAGGTCATCACCGCCGAGATAAGTATCACCATTAGTAGAAAGCACTTCAAACACTCTGTTTTCTATACGTAATATTGAAATATCAAATGTACCTCCGCCTAAATCATATACAGCAATAGTTTTTGTTTCCTGCGGATTAAGTCCAAGCCCATAAGCTAAACTTGCGGCTGTGGGTTCATTAATAATACGAAGTACTTCTAATCCTGCTAATTTTCCTGCGTCTTTGGTTGCTTGACGTTGTGCATCATTAAAATAAGCAGGTACAGTAATAACAGCCTGCGATATATTTACACCAAGTTCTTTTTCTGCGGCTTCTTTAAGCGTTTTAAGGATGTAAGAAGAGAGTTCTATGGGATTATAGAATTTGTCGCCTACACGAACTTTAACAAGATTATCAGAGTTGTCATCAATAATTTTGTAGCTAAAAAAGTCGCTATGTTCAGCAAGGTCTTTATAGGATTTACCCATCAAACGTTTAGCGGAGTAAATAGTGCGTTCAGGTGCGGATATAAGATAAGGGCGAGCATCATGTCCTACGTATACTTCGTCATGTTCAGTGAAATGTATTATAGAAGGTACAATAGTCTGATTGTTTTGTGCATTTACTGGTACGGGATTTCCGTCTTTGATATAAGCGACCAAACTATTAGTAGTACCTAAATCAATGCCCACAATAATATTTTGTTTTTTGACTGTTCCTGTTTTAATGTCAATAGATATTTTTGCCATACTGCAAAATAACAAAAATCACAGAATTTTATTCAAAATCAGAACAAAATAATTGTGTTTCGGAATTTTGGGTTCGGATTTTGGTTATTGAGTAGGCAAAGTCTTACCGAGATAACCTTTTTGGGTTTCTTACCTTGTGAAGAAACAAAAAGTTTTTCAGATATATTAAAAATAATGTATTTTTGCAAGAACATGAAATTATACTTCACGATAAAACTTGTCCTGTTGTTTTTTATTAGTGCTTTTTTTTCATTCCAAAGTGTAAAAGCACAGACAGGCTATGCCCAGTATTTAGAACTTGGTACTATTGCCCCTGAAATTGATGCTACGGATATCAACGGAAAACGGGTAGTATTGTCTGAAATGCTTAAAAGAGGTCCTGTGGTGGTTATGCTATTCAGAGGAGCGTGGAGTCCTAATGCTAATATAGGAACATGTGTACCCATTCAACAGGAAGTGCTTAATAATTTATCTGAACAAGTTATCGCTATATGTCCTGAAAATGCGGAGTATACAAGAAAATTAGTAGATGCCAAAAAAATAGCTATTCCTGTTATTGCCGACGAAATTATGCAGTACACAGAGGCTTACGGAGCAATAGAACACGTGTACGAAGAGCAAATGTCCCGAGGTGCGTTTAAAGAAGGTCTGGCAACCAAGCGTCCTAATACTGACGGAACATATCCTATGGCGCTGCCTGCTATTTATGTTATTGACAGTAACCGCAGAGTAAAGTTATGCTATAATGCTAATACAAACCGACAGCCCCAGCAAGCCTTTGAGTTTATGCAAAGATTACTTAATGAATAATACTTATGAAGCGCTTTGTTGTCAAACTGTTATTATTATTCATGCTTTGCCTGTTTATTACAGGGAGTACCGCTCAAAAAGACAATGCAAACAAGCAAAAGTCTGAACTGTATCAGAAAAAGAAAGAAATTCAGAAAAAAATATCCCTGACAAAGCACCTAATTTCCAAAGCACAGAAAGAAAAACGAAAAAGCGTGCATGAGTTAGCTACCATTAACCAGCAAATTGGCTACCATGAAGAACTGATTAAAGTTACTTCTACAGAATTGCTTACCATAGACCAGGAAATTCAGCAAAGCGAACAAAGTATCAAACAACTGAGTGAAAATTTAGTTTTCTTAAAAAAAGAATATGCCCAGCGTGCCGCAAGTGCCTATAAAAACGGTTCTGCCTTAGGGATACTAGCATTGATATTTTCAGCAGAAAATTTTAATCAGGCATATCAAAGATACAAATACCTAAAACAATTTACAGCAGTACGAAAAAGACAGATGCAAAATATCAAAGAAACACAAATAAAGTTAAAAGAACGTATAGAATTTCTCAAAGAAGCTAAAATCAATAAAAATGTAGTAGTACAAGAACAGTTTCATGCCAAAGAGGGATTAGACAAGACCCGTCAGGAGAAAGATGAAATGGTACGTGCATTAAGCCTGCGAGAAAAACAATTGATGGAAGAACTGGAAGAGCAAAAACGTGAATACAACCGTCTGAACGATGAAATTAGAGGCATAGTGCGCCGTTCTGCCAAAGAAGATGAAAAAATAGCGGCTACCCCTGAATTCAAGGTAGAAAGTTCTAATTTTGCAAGAAACAAAGGGTCTTTACCATGGCCTGTAACGCGCGGGGTTATTATAGCACCTTTTGGCAAAAGAGAGCATGAAGTATTAAAAAATGTAATGATAAACAACAACGGCATAGATATACGTACCGAAACTGACGAGAGCGTGCGTGCTGTATTTCCCGGTAAAGTGTATGCGGTTGCTGAAGTGCCAAATTTTTACAATGTGGTGTTTATACAGCACGGAGAGTTTATCACTG
Organism: uncultured Bacteroidia bacterium; assembly: GCA_938028625.1. GTDB lineage: Bacteria > Bacteroidota > Bacteroidia > JANWVE01 > JANWVE01 > JANWVE01. The sequence goes on from CALIZB010000078.1 coordinate 19,595, forward strand.
TGTACACCAACTTGCGTGATGTATTTGTATCCAACGGGGATAAAGTAACTTTAACCCAGGAAATTGGTGTAGTAGCACAGAACAAAAAAACAGGAGAAAGCGTACTGCATTTTGAAATCTGGAAAGGAAAAGAAATTCAAAACCCCGAAGACTGGATTGCAAGATAACTTCTCTTCTTATGACTATTCAGGTAAAAAACATTATGCATGATAAAAATATCTCTCACCCAAACTTTGTTTCTTATATTCTGAACGTCTTTTTTCAGAGATAAATACAGCCAAAATTATTCAGAAACTCTGATAACTTACTTTTGTTTTCGCACTTCATTTTTTATTGGGCATAAAATATTGTATCTTTGTACGTATGAGAATCGTTTTGTTTTTGATTTTCTCTTTTTGGATAGCTATACTATACGCACAGAATGAGGCACAGAAAGCACAGTTAGCAAAGCAATATTTAGAAAATGCCGAATATGCCAAAGCTGAAGTACTGTACAGAGAACTTATGCAAACCAATGCACAGGAAGAAAGTTATATCATGTATTATAATGCCTGCCTGATAGCACAGAAAAAATACGTAGAATCCGAAAAACTGCTTTCTAAAAAAGCCAAAAAAAACTCTCTGTATGCTTTGGAACTAGGTTATACCTACCACGAATGGGGTAAAATGACAGATGCTGAAAGAACTTGGTTGCCATTACTCAAACCTAAAAATGTCAATAAAGATTATTTTACCACAATTGGCTTATTTTTTAGTCAGAAAAATCTACCGTATTGGCAGATACGCACCTATCAGGAAGCAAGAACCTATTTCAAAGACGAATACCTGTTTAGTGAAGAACTCATAGAACTCTATGGAGAAACCAAAGATATTACCCAAGCCGTAGCAGAATTTGTTCGCCTGTTAAAGAAAAAACCCAATGAACTCCCTATGGTACAGACGAAAGTTACTAATATCATAAATTCTGACGAGGATTTCAAAAAAGCAGAACAAGGTATATTGCAGGAAATAGTTCAGGACGAAGGCAATACTACTATGAAAGAACTTTTGATATGGTTGTATTTACAGCATAAAGACTACGAAGATGCCCTCGTACAAGCCAAAGCCCTTGACCGCTTGAATAAAGAACGCGGCTACCGAATTATTGAAATTGCGGAGGTTGCAGAACAAAACAAAAACTACAATGTAGCTATGGAAGCCTTTAATTATGTTATACAGCGCTACCCAAATGACATGTACCATGAAAAAGCCTCTATGGGAAAAGCAAGAGTTTCTGAATTACAAGCAACAGAAAAAAATATCCCCGAATTAAATGAAATTAAAACTGTTATACAAAACTATAAAAATCATATCCAACAGTTTGGAAATACTCAAAAAACAGCAGATGCCGTGTACAGAATAGCTTACTTGTCTGTTTTTTACCTGTATGATTTAGACTTAGCTAAACAATATCTAGAAATGCTATTAAATAACTCAGCTGTGGCAAGTCTAAAACGTGTAGAGGCTTTACTTCTCAAGGCAGATATTGCCATCATTAACAATGATTTTATCACAGCAGAAAATATCTATACAGAATTAGAACAACAATACAAAGATGCTGTACAGGGCAATCTTGCTAAATTCAAACATGCACAGCTTTCTTATTACAAAGGTGAATTTGAATTAGCTAACAGCCGCTTAAAAATCCTCAAATATGGTACTCACAATGATATTGCTAATGATGCTCTTAAACTCAGCCTTTTTATTCAGGATAATACCATTATGGACAGTAACACTACTGTTTTAAGACATTACGCCCGCGCAGAACTACTTAATTATCAGAATAAAAAAGAACAAGCTATTTTATCTTTGGACTCGCTGATACAAAAGTACCCCATGCACCCTGTTATAGATGATGCATGGTTTCTCAAAGCAAAAATTTATACTTCGCTCAATAAAACGGACAAAGCCTTAGCTTGCTATCAACAGATTACCGAGAAATACAGTTCAGACATTCTTGGTGATGACGCCTTGTACCTGACCGCAAAAATATATGATGAAGTCTATAAACAAAATCAGAAAGCTCTTACTTTATATCAGGATTTTTTAGCCAAATATCCGGGTAGCCTGTACATCACGCAGGTGCGCAAGCGCATACGCGAACTGCGCGGCGAAAAACTGAATTAGTGTGTCTTCGCATCTTGACGAATGGGGTTTATATTCCGTTGAGCAGGAATGCTCAATACACAGAAAAACTAAATTTTTTATCATATCGGCGTTTTTATTCCATTTTTTACACATAAGCATAGCTTTTTATCCACTGAATTTTTGTATTTTTGTAGCATGAAAAAAACAGGTCATAACCCCATAGTAACTGAAATGTATGCGGACTGGTTTATTGATTATGCGTCTTATGTGATATTAGAACGTGCTGTACCCAATATAGAAGACGGACTTAAACCCGTACAGCGCAGAATTTTACACGCTATGTACGAAATGGAAGACGGGCGGTACAACAAGGTAGCCAACATTATAGGACAAACCATGCAGTATCACCCACACGGCGACGCATCTATCAGTGAGGCTATGGTCAATTTAGGACAGAAAAACTTACTCATAGATACACAAGGTAACTGGGGGGATTTTAGAACAGGAGATAGCGCAGCAGCGCCGCGTTATATTGAAGCAAGATTGTCCAAGTTTGCATTAGAGGTAGTTTTTAGTGAAACCGTTACTCAATGGCAAACTTCTTATGATGGCAGAAAACGCGAACCTATTACTTTACCTGTAAAATTTCCACTTCTGCTCGCTATGGGTGTGGAGGGCATTGCCGTAGGGTTAAGTACTAAAATTCTACCCCATAACTTTATAGAACTTATCCAAGCCTCTATTGATTTGTTAAAAAATAAACCTGTTACCCTTTACCCTGATTTTCCCACAGGCGGTATTATGGACGTATCCCAATACAATGACGGCAAACGTGGGAGCAAAATAAAAATACGTGCTAGAATGGAAGTTACAAACAATAACAAAACTATTCTCATTAAAGAAATTCCATATAGCACTACGACTACCTCTCTTATGGAAAGCATCGTCAAGGCGAATGAAGCAGGACACATCAAAATCAAAAAAGTAGTAGACAACACCGCAAAAAATGTAGAAATTGCTATTCACTTAATTCCAGGCACCTCCCCTGATGTTACGATTGACGCACTTTACGCTTTTACAGACTGTGAAATCTCCGTTTCTCCCAGTGCTTGTGTTATTATGAATGAAAAACCTGTTTTTTGCAGTGTTACGGATATTCTTAAATATAACACCGAACAAACAGTCCGCATTATACAACAGGAACTTTTACACGAAAAAGAAAAGTTAGAACAAAAATGGCATGACGCCGTACTGGAACAGATTTTTATTCAGGAAAAAATCTACCGTAACATTGAACAGGCAGAAACCTGGGAAGCCACGCTGGCTATTATAGAAACTTGTTTAACTCCATTCCACCACAAACTCAAAAAACCTGTTACACCTGAAGACATTGTCAAACTTACAGAAATCAAAATCAAACGTATATCCAAATATGATATTACAGAAATGCAGAAAAACATTCAGGAAACTGAACAAAAAATAGCCGATATTGACTATAAACTCGCACATCTTACCGAAACGACTATTGAATACTTCAAAAATCTGCTCAAAAAATACGGTAAAAATCAAGAGAGAAAAACACAAATTGCCGTATTTGAGAATATTGAAGTTACGCAGGTAGCTATAGCCAACCAAAAACTGTATGTAAATCGTGCAGAAGGTTTTGCAGGTTACGGCATGAAAAAAGAAGAATATGTGTGTGACTGTTCAGAATTAGATGACATTATTGTATTCCGCAAAGATGGCAAATGTGTAGTCAGTAAGGTATCTGAAAAGGCATTTCTCGGCAAAGATATTATTCATATAGCGGTTTGGAAAAAAGGCGATAACCGTACTACCTATAACGTAGCTTATACAGACGGAATCTCAGGTTGGACTTTTGTCAAAAGATTTCAGATAGTTGCCGTTACGCGCGATAAAGAATATGACATCATTAAAGGAAATAAAAACTCTGTTTTACATCATTTTACTGCTAATCCTAACGGAGAAGCAGAAACCATACAGGTAGAGTTACACCCTTTATGTAAAGCTAAAAACAAAATATTTGAATATGATTTTGCACAGTTAGCTATTAAAGGCAGAGAGTCACAAGGTAATCTTTTAACCAAATACCCTGTAAAACAAATTACTCAAAAATCAGCGGGAAATTCTACTTTGGGCGGTGTGGAAATTTGGTATAATCCACAAACAGGCAGGCTAAATCAGCAAAAGCAGGGACGGTTTCTAGGTACTTTTGAGTTGGAGCAAAAAATTATTGTTTTCTATAAAAATGGTATTTATGAACTGACAAACTTTGATATATCCAATCGCTATGACGCCGAACAGGTTTTACTCATAGAAAAGTTTAATCCTAATGCAGTATTCAGTGCCATTTACCTTGATGGAGAAACTCAACACTATTATGTAAAACGCTTTCAGATAGAGACATTAACCTTAAACAAAGGCTTTTATTGCATTCAAGAACACCCAAATTCCAAACTGCTGTACATCAGTTCTCAGATACAGCCCACGCTTAAAGTACAGGTAAGTCCGTTCAAAGGTGCGCCAAAACAAGAAGAAACTTTAAAGCTGCATTACATGGTAGAAGTACGTAACTGGAAAGCCGTAGGACAGAAATTAGGTTACGCACAGATACATCATATTCAGGAAGTAATACAAAATCCTGCTACTGATGAACCTGCATATTATATGCCGTCAGAAGCAGAACAAATGCAGCTTTTTGAAGATAAAAAAGATAACTAAACTCTACATTTCAAAAGTAATGTTTTCAAATCTATGATAGTTTTAAGTATTAAAAACTACTCTTGGTGTGTTCTAACAACAGAATTAGGTTAATAGATACAAATTTTGTTCAAAAAACTATCTTACAAATGTAATAGCAGATAGATAAAAACCATTGTACAATTAGACGCACTATCTAGTCTGTATTAAAATCTAAATCCGATAGTAAAAAATATCTGTACCATGCTAAAGGAGTTAATAGCTAACGGAGAAGGGCTGTTATTAAGAATATAAGGATAGTATTTCTCTTCGGATAAATTCCAGATACCTGTTAAATCTATGTAAAAATCCTCATCCCTATATCCAAAGCCACCAGTTACATTGGGTTGCCAGCCTAACACGCGCGTTACCTGATTATTGGCAGTATACTCACGAGCTTTGGCATTGAGCGGAGTAGTTAAAGCGGCAAATCCTGTACGAACCTGGAAGTGGTCATCTAAACGGAGTTCACCTGCTACTCTAAAATTGATAACTGCCTGAAAATTTCTTGCAATTTGTTTGTTTACTTCTCGGAATGAGTTGTTTTGG
>CALIZB010000079.1 GCA_938028625.1 uncultured Bacteroidia bacterium
AGTTCTTACAAAAATCAAATATGAAATTTGCATTTAAAATCACTCCGTTATTGTATTGGAAAGCGCTTTTGCCATTGATTTGTCTGCTATACTGTAAAGTTTGATTTAAGTAACCTGCTTCTACTTTTATATTTTTACTCAAAGTATAACCAAGTAAAACACCTATTCTATTTTGGTCAAATACGTTCATTGCTACATTTTTACCAAATCCGATAAATACTTCATCATAAGCGGCAAGATAAAGCATTTTATCGGTTATAGAGTATTTTTTCAATGGTAGTTGAGTTCTAATCATATATCTCATACGATAAAGTAAAGAAAATTCATCTTCCTGAGTAAGGTCGGGGGAAGTATATTTTCCTAGAAATCTCTGTTCTACCATAAAACGATGTAAAAAACTTACCATTTGTTCATTATGAGATAGTTGTATTACTTGGAATATCCTATGTTCTGTAAAATCCTTTCCAAAGTTATTTATAGAATACTGACCGTAAGGAAAAGTTTCTATCCAGCCGTAGCCTACTCTGAATAGAACTCTTGGATTAAGATTATAGTTTATTCCTACTCTCAAAAGACTCTGTTGCCAGTCCGTAACTATATTATTCCTCCGCCATTGATATTCGGTATGAATACCTAATTTTTTACATAAATTAAATGTACCAAAATAATTATACCAACCAATTTGATTATAGGTACTTACTCTGTGTTGGCTATAACTATTCAAGGTTAAAACGTAGAATATCAATATCAGAGAAAGTTGTATAACCTGCCGATATTTCACATTATTTTTGATGTAAAATTCTAAAAAATTCATAAAACTTTTTAATTTAGTTTATTTTACTTTGAATGTCGTTTATTATTTTTTGGTATTGCTCTTTATGTAACGGGTTTTTGTTTATGAGTACTTGATAAATGCGTATAGCTCTGTCGTATTGTTTCTGCATAACGAATATTTTGGCCAAAGTTTCTGAGGCTATATCTTCATATTCTACACTTTGGGACTCTGTCTTGTCTTCTATAATAGGTGTTTCTGTAAGATTGGGTTTTGTTATTTTAGGTTGTTTTTCAAGAAATTTATCAATAATACTATTTTGTAAAGCCTTTTTGTCAAGGGTATTCTTGGTTTCTGTTGTTTTTTGGGCATTTTTTTGCATGCCTAATAATTCGTCTAACCAAGACAGATACCCTTCTGCACTCACTTCTACGATTTTCGTTTCTGAAAACTCTGCTGTGGTACTTTCCTGTTCTTTTTTTGCATTTGTTTGTTCTATTTGTGCCGTTTGATTTTCTTTTTCTGAACGTACGGCTTCCAGTTCCTGTTCAAACCACTCTTTAATTTTAGGTACATTTAAGCTGACAGGTTCTTGTTGGGTTTTCGTTTCTGGAACTTGTTTTATCTGCTCTTCTTGCATATCAGAAACAACAGTATTAAGAGTTATTTCTGTAATCTCTTCTGTTTTTTCGGTTGTAGTTTGTTTTTCTTCTTCACCTTGGGATATATCAAGTACTTTTTGTGTAAAAGAAGCTGTTTCGTGGATATGTATAGCTGTATCTGCTTTTTGTACAAGGTTTGTGTCTTTGGGAAGCAGAGTTGTAACATCAGCAGTATGCACAGCTGTTTTTTCTTTTGGTTCGCTTTGAAACAATGCTAGACGAGCTTTTTCCTGATTTTGCTGAATAGTGAGTTTTAGTTGTTCAATTTCTTGAATAATAGTATTCTGTATGGGACTCTCTTCGGTAAAATGAGATAAAATTTCTTCTATTTCAGATACTTCCTTGACAATAGGTGTTTCTTGTACAGGGGGAACATACTTTTGGGGTTCTTCCAAAGTAAGAATTTCTTTGATTAACTCTTCATCATTGACATTAGAGGTATAATCTTTCTGTACATCACTATTTTCAGAAAGCCATTCAGGGTGAATTACTATCTGTTTTCTATAATCTGTGGGGTTTTCTATAAACTCCTGTAATTTTCTTCGGTTAGGGGCGTAGATGCTGGCTAATTTAAGTGCGTTCTTATAGGTTTCATTTTTATCCTTTGCTAAAAGTTTTGCTCGTTGAAAATAAAGTAAAGAGTAATAGGGATATTCGGCTATTAAAATATCAATTTCGTGCAGGTTCTCTTCCATAACCCAAAAGTAATAAAAAAGTATAATGTTAAACAATGTTTTTTATGTTTTGTTGTATTTTTGCATGCAATGACAAATATTCAAATGGTAGACCTTCGTGGTCAGTATCATCATATCAAAGCAGAGATAGATAAAGCTATTATTGATGTAGTAGAAAGTAGTGCCTTTATCAATGGTCCTGCGGTAAAGCAGTTTGCAGAAAATTTAGCTAAATATCTCAATGTAAAACACGTAATTCCGTGTGCGAATGGCACAGATGCGTTACAAATTGCGTTAATGGCATTAGGATTAGAACCTGGAGATGAAGTTATTACACCGAGTTTTTCTTATATTGCTGCGGCAGAAACTATTGCTATCTTGCGACTAAAACCTGTTTTCATAGACTCTGACCTTGATACTTTTAACCTTAATTTAGACAGCCTGAAAAAAGCTATTACTCCAAAAACAAAAGCTATTATTCCTGTACATTTATTCGGACAGGTATGTGATATGAAGCCAATATTGGAGATTTCAGAACAATATGGAATTCCTGTTATAGAAGATACGGCACAAGCTATTGGAGCGGATTATACTTTTCCTGATGGTAAAAAAAAGAAAGCAGGTACTATGGGCGATATTGGCACAACGTCTTTCTTTCCATCTAAAAACCTAGGTTGTTATGGTGATGGGGGCGCTATTTTTACTAATGATGATACTCTTGCAGAAAAACTACGCATGATAGCTAATCATGGTTCAAAAGTAAGGTATTATCACGAAATTGTGGGTATGAATAGCCGTTTAGACTCTATTCAAGCCGCTATTTTAGATGTTAAACTCAAATATCTTGACCAATACATTCAAGCTCGTAGAAATGCGGCAGAACAATACAATACATTGTTAAAAGAAGTTTCTGACGTGATTACACCCTATCAAGCACCATATAGTTATCATGTATTTCATCAGTATACCCTGCGGCTGAAAAAAGAAAATAACCACGAGGTACAAAAAAGAATGGCAGAAAAAAATATCCCAACCATGATATATTACCCTGTGGTAGGACATAAACAAAATATGTTCTCTTCACACCATGATGTACATTTGCCTGTGGCAGAGCAACTTCAAAAAGAAGTACTTTCTTTGCCTATGCACACGGAACTTACCACAGACAGCATAAAATACATTGTAGATAATCTAAAAACAGCGTTGTAAATTTGTATGGTAAAAATAAAAAGGGACTTATGATTAAAGTCCCTTTATTTTTGGGATAATTTAGTTTTTAGAAGCTCTATCTTTCCAGCTATGGCGGTTGTTTACTGTTAAAAATTTGAATATTTTTCCGAAGATGGGATTACGTTTTTTTTCCAAAAACTGTAAGCGAGGCTGTAAGTCTTCTTTTTTGACTAAAAGTTTAGTTTTGTCAAAAATAGCATCTTTACGGTTAGTGAAAGTAAAATCATAATCTTTACTCATTACAATAGCTTCTTCGGGGCATACTTCTTCACAGTATCCGCAGTAAATACAGCGCAGCATGTTGATTTCAAACGTAAGCGGATAGCGTTCTTTGTCGTCATCAGTTTCAGCGGCTTGCATAGAAATTGCCAAAGGTGGGCAGGAACGCGCGCATAGTCCGCAGGCTACGCATCTTTCTTTATCTTTTTCCAAGACTAATACAGGGCGTCCCCTGAATTCGTCATTAGGTGTCCATTTTTCTTCGGGATATTCTACGGTTACTGAAGGTTTGAACATCATTTTAAACGTATATGCCATGCCCTTGAACACTTCTATAAAATGTACTTTATGATGCCATGCTAATTTTCTCTCATCAGGATTGCCTTTTTTGATACCCATACACTTTGAATTGATGTACAAGTATACACAATTCTTTGCATAAAGAAGTTCAATGAGTATATTTTTTTTGAAAATATCCTTCTAATACTACTGCGTGAGGCATGCGAAGGGTGTGCGTGATTTCAGTACGCTATCGCTACTCAATCACCGTGTTGTGTAGCCCGTAGCACGCCGACCTTGCACGCATGAGCGCAGCGAAACGCCGTGCAAGGACACGCCCAAAAATAAAAAAGAGACTTATGCAAAACGCATAAGCCTGATTGGTATTCCCTACATTGAGCTTATAAGCTCGCATTGATAATTTTCTGATATTCGGATTTTGAAGTAGCCCCCACAAATTTATTTACTACTTTACCTCCTTTGAAAAATAGCAAGGTTGGGATATTACGTATGCCCATTTGAGTAGGCACTTCGGGATTTTCATCTACGTTCATTTTACCAATAACTACGTTACTGTTTTCAGCGGCAAGTTCTTCCAGAATAGGACCTACCATACGGCAAGGACCACACCATTCTGCCCAAAAGTCTACTACAACTAACTTATCTGATTGAAGAACACTTTGTTCAAAGTTGTCGTCTGTAATTTCTACAATGTTATGTGCCATAAGTTTGAATTAAAAGACAAATTTAATAAAATTTGTATGCATGCAACAATAGCTTTCCATAAAAAGTTTAATCTGTTTCTTTTTTAGGAAAGGCATGCAAGGCTGTGGTGTTGCCGTCAAACACAGCGTATGTAAAAGTGGTCATCCAGTCGCCAAGATTGATGTATTCTGAAATGCCATTTTGGAGTTTAATGTGTTTTGGTATATGCCTGTGTCCGTAAATAAAATAATCAAAATGTTCTTTTTGTAACATTGTGTTAGAATATTGTATAAGCATTTCTTTTTCGCCGTAGTCAATTTTATCTTTTTCGTGATTAGCATTCCTGCTCCTGACAGATAAAAAATGAGCTAATCCTATACCCCAGTCGGGGTGAATCATACGAAAACACCACTGTAAAAATCTGTTCTGAAAGCATTTCTTGATGAATTTATATCCTTTATCCCCAGGTCCTAGACCATCTCCGTGTGCAATGTAAAATTTTTTATCTTGAAATTCTCTTATTATCGGGTGATGATATACAGGTATGCCTAATTCTTGCATAAAATAATCTTTGTACCATAAGTCATGGTTGCCTTTTATAATCGTAACAGGAATATTTTTATCCCGTATCTGTGCAAGTTTGCCGAGCAGATGCACGTATCCTTTGGGAACTACTTTTTTATATTCAAACCAGAAATCAAATATATCGCCTACTAAGTAAAATTCTGTAGCTGTGTGCATTTTTTCGTCTAACCACTGTACAAAATGTTTTTCCCTGCTTTTACTGCTTTTATAGTCAGGTACGCCGAGGTGCAGGTCTGATGCAAAGTATATCACCGCACAAAAATACAGACTTTGTCAATTTTTATCCTATTCTGCATAATTTTTGTTAACTTTGCCTGCACTCTGAACGTTTCAAACTTGTGTATCAGCGATTTCTTTTAGGGATAAAACACACGATGGTTATTATTTTAGTCTTTCTGCTTTTTTTGCTGGGAGCTATACAGACAGAGCATGTTCAGAACGTAATGGCTTATCATGCCTCCAAGTATCTTTCATACAAACTTGGTACACCCGTTAAAATCGGCTATCTGCGTATTGTGTTGTTTGATAAAATTTTATTACAAGATGTGCAAGTATTAGATAAACAAAAAGATACACTCTTTGCCGTAAAAAAAATAGAACTTTCTCAAATAGGATTAAACCTTAAAAAACAGCGTATATTTGTACATCATACAGAGATAATCTCTCCCACGGCACATATTTACAGACATGCCAAGGACTCTGCTTGGAACTATCAATATGTAATAGATGCTTTTGCAAGTAAAGATACCACACCTTCTAAAAGTTCAGGTTCAAATTGGGCAATTATCTTTACAGATGGAAAAATACGTAATCTACGTGCTATATATACAGACTCGGTTTCATTAAAAAATCCGCCTACACCTGTGTACCTCGCTTTTGATAACCTCAACCTTCAAAATACAGATGCAGATTTTTCATTTGCAATGGACGAAAAAGGCACTATTAAGGCAAATGTTTGTAATCTTACCGCATACGAAAAAGCATCAGGTACACATATTAAACATTTCTCCACAGGGTTTGAAATGTCTGATACTATGATGAAAGCCACTCATCTGCGTTTAATTACAGACCGAAGTAATGTACATCTTACAGCATCTATTCAATATAAAAACATTGGAGATATAGGAAATTTTAATAACAAAGTATCGCTCAATTTGTACCCAAGTACGTATGAACTTGATGACATTGCCATGTTTGCCGAAGATTACCATGACCTTAAAGGACCTGTAAAAATCTCTACGCAAGTAGATGGCAGACTAAACAAACTCAATATCCGCAAAATGAACATTGAGTACGGAAATGATACCAAAATTAACCTGCACGGCAGATTAAACGGGCTTCCTGATATAGAAACCGCTATTTTTGATATACAATTAGATTCTACGTATGTCGTTTATGATGATTTTGACCGTATGATGCCCTCTGTTGCCAAAGACCTGCCTGTACAGGTTAAAAAACTCGGCAAAACAAGGTTAGATGTAAAATATACAGGTTTTTATCATGATTTTGTTACCAAAGGTTTGATTACTACGCCACATGGTGTTATTCAACCTGATATACATCTCAATATCAACACAAATGAATACTCAGGTAAATTAGCTGTCAAAGACTTTAACCTTACAAAGATACTTGGTATAGACTCTACTCAAATAGACCATCTTAATTTAGAAACTGAACTTAAAGGTAAAGGCTTTGACCCTAAAAGCATGCAGTTAGAAGTAGGTACATTAGTAAGTAAGGTTAATGTACTTGGTTTTGGATTAGTTAATGTAAAAACTTCCTTCAAGATGAACGGACCTAGCTATCGGGGCGAATTAAGCATACAAGACTCTACATGGGGGCTTTTTGCCAAAGGCTTTGTAGATAAACGCAAAGATACTTTACCTA
>CALIZB010000080.1 GCA_938028625.1 uncultured Bacteroidia bacterium
TTAATCGTGGTCCCTGTACCTGTTTTGTTACAGTAATAATTTGGATTTGAAGTGTAAAAGCCTGCTTTGCGTTTAGTAATTGCACAGGCTCCATACTTTACAAATCTTATCCTGCCTGAATTACACAAATTGTAAACCGCCCAACAAATAGAAGCCCTTTCAATACCTGTATCCCTTGAAACCATTAGCATAGTTTTAGGAGCTTCAAATAAAGATTTTAAAATCTTTTGAATTTGTGTGGATTTACCACTATCTTTGTTGCTGTTTGGGGTTTTGGGGGGTATGTTATTCATGACTTGCCTCCCTTTTTAATTTGTTATGCTTCTCATTTAAAAATCGCTCTATTTCACTGCGTTCAAAATACAGCCTTTTACCACGCTTTACAGCCTGTAACTCTTTTTTACAAACCTTCGTGTAAATAGTGCTAATAGTCAAACTTAACAACTCAGAAGCCTGTTTAACATCAAGTAAGCCATCATCATTAACATCATCCAACTTCGTACCTGTCACTGCCTCCTTTATCCATCGCTTAAATATCGGTTCAAGCCTCGTAAGGGGTACGCTAAAAAATATCAATTCTGAATTTTTCATAACTACAATTTATTTACAAAGATAAAAAAGGCTTATTTAAATATCAAAACAAAAAAACAAAATAAACGTTTTATTTATCCACATGTTTTTAACATTTAGCAAAAAAAATTAATTTTTAAAAGTCCTGCATATCCTGCACATCCTGCATAATTTTAGTCGTTTTTGATGGTAATAATGAAGCTAAATTATTGATTGTAGCTATTTTACGTGTTTTTTTTTAATTCGGGGTCTTTTATCGTAATTAGTGAAGCAAGTGAAGCAAGTGAAGTTTGTTTAAAAGTATCAAAATCAAAGTAAACGGGGTCTTTTTCTTTGATTTTATCATTATCAAAAAAAATTAATTTTATTAAGTGCTTCACTTGCTTCACGGTTTGGTTACTCTTTTGGAGTGTTTATGATGGCTTCAATAGCACTTAACTGTTCGGGTGTTAGGTTGTTTAAAACTTCATCGTTTAAAATAGTACCGTTTATTTGAACATAATTATTTTGATGCTTTACATGGTGGTGGGTGTTATGTGTTTCTATTACTCCCATAGCTTGTAAGTACAGGCTTGCGGCTTTCATGTTACCTCTCATCCCAAAAGTGTAAAGCTTTGCTAAAAGGTTTGAAGTCAATAATTTCAATTGTTCCAAGCGCTCTACAAAGTCAGGATGGTTTCGTAATCCTTTTAAATGTTTGGAAACGGTTTGCCTGCTTAATTTGACTTTGTTTGCTATTTCAGTAGCAGAAGGAACACAACCTCTTTCATTTATTAAATCCGATGCGGCTTTGATTATTTTTGAGCTTGTAGCATCCCATAACTTTTTTTTGCTATCCTCTGAAATAATCGGACTTATTTTGTGAACGAGCTTATCAAACTCCTCACTTTGTGCAGTGTTTAACCGTTTATTAATTTCTTGAAACAATGTTTCTTGCTCCTCCTTTGTAAGTTCTTTCAAATCCTCTTTTTGGATTTGCTCTAATTCAAGCAATTTGTTTGCTTTTTCTAATCCCTGAACATCGTTCAAGGTTGTTAAAATTTGTAAACTCTCTTTTTGGATTGTTGTTTGTTTTTGACTTTTATTTTTCATAACTATTTAAATTTTATTGTCAAGCATTGTTAGCAAATAACTGTTTTAGTTGCCTCAATCTATTCAAATGTGGCTCTAAAATCGTTGGATTGCCTCTACTTATTTTGATAGCATAGAAATGTTTTTCAATAAACGAATGGTAATTAATTATTTGGGTCCATTCATTTAACTTAAATGATGTTTGTGGGGGGTCTATGTTATTAAAAAACATTTCAAGCTCTTTTATTTCTTGCTTTATGTGTGGGGGTATCTCATAGTTTTGAAATACAAACCTTGTTGGAGTATACGAATAGCTTACGCAGGGTGTGGCTTTTGCACCTGTATCAATAGCACCATCCTGAAAAACGTTGCTAAAATCTAAATCAGGACCTTTAATAGAGCTCGTTCTAAACGCCTTCCAATCCTGTTTTATTAAGTAGTCTGCAACATCTAATCCTTCTAAACGTTCATTAGTAGTTGCTAAACGTTCTAACAAATCAGAAAAAATAAAGCGGGTACCTGTTAATTCTTTTTCAAACTCCCTTGCTTTTGCCTCCCACTCTCTGAACGTGCTCCCATCCTTTGAAAGGTCAGGAAATACATAAACAAAACGCCCCTCTAAAACCTTTATTTTATCAAATGAAAAGCTACTCTTATTGTAAACTGCTAACCAAATAAAGTTGTTAGGACTTTCAGAAGGTAAACCAAAATACAAAGAACAGTAAACGGCTGTTTTAGGAGCTTCTACTAATCCAATGGGGTTATTTGGGTATTTGTTTAGAAGGTGCTCCCCAAATAAGCAAGTAATAATCTTATCCTGTTTAGTGTAAGCTTCAATCCAGGTTGGTATGCTCTTATTTGAACGTTCA
>CALIZB010000081.1 GCA_938028625.1 uncultured Bacteroidia bacterium
AAATATATTGGAATGTTAAAAATAGTTTTTGGGCTTGTAATGCCATAAAACAAAATATTTAGTACTTTTGTTGGCAATGGTTGCCATAGGTACAATAGGGTTTATCAGTTGTAATAAACAACAGAAAAGGGTTTAAATAAAGATTATAATTTACTGTTAGAAAAACTTACTAAATAATATGATAAAGTCTTGTTTTATTATTATCCTTATAGTTAAAACACTCTTTCTTTTTTCCCAAAAAACCTACTCATTTGTGCCAAGTAAAGATATATGCTTTCAGTTAAAATTCACTTTTACAGTAATATACCATGCACTTTCATTATATTGATTCCAAGACCTATCTACTTTAATAACTGTACCATAAGGGGCAAGTATATTTAATCCTGCCCCATAACCATATAACCAGCGGTTATTCATAGGATTATTCACATTTATTCTACTGTATGTATATCCTATATCATAAAAAGTAGTGAAATACATCGCCCAGGGTAAATCTCTGAACTGGCGTATAGGTATCCACTTCATAGGATATAAACGGCGTTTCATAATTACATAACGGTATTCTAAACTGTGTAATGTATTCGCATGCCCTTGCTGTACATAATATTCATTACCACGTATAACATGGTCATAGCCCATAAAAATATACTCTTCAAAAGGTAGATTTTTAGCTGTAATACCTGAAAAAAGCCCTTCGTACTTCCAAAAATGTCTTTTTCCTGATAATCTACCATATAACTGATAATTTAACTTGAATTTTACCGCATGAAAGGTATTGCTCAAAATGCCTAAATCTGTGGCTTCTATGGTGTAAAAATACCCTTTAAGCGGATATTCTAAAATATCTACATGATTATCTGTATATTTAATGCCCATTTTCAAATAATTTAGGTATTTTTTACGAAGTAAATACATTGAGTTAAGCATTAAGACAGAATCAGAAACCGAAAAATTTCTATAATGTATATATCCGTCTAATTTACGTAATAAAGTTATTCTTTTAGAAAAATCTAACCGTATCCCACGATAGAACCTACTTGCTTGTGTTTTTTGCCTAAAAAACTGTTCTTTACCCTCTGCTGTGCTATATACTACTTCTTTACGTTCTGAATAACTGCATAAAAAATTAAAACCGATTCTATGCTTATAGTTAAGATTAGGTACATCATAAAAAAATATAGCGGCTTTGGAATACCCCTGCGTAAGACTGATGCCTACGGTTTCATTACGCCCTCTGAAATTCTCAACTCCCCCTGTTATGCCATAAGTAACCCTTTTCAAACTTTTATGTTGCCACCATATATTTAAGTTTCTATCTCTTAACTCAAATACAGGTACAGGCCAAATATACCACCTTTCAGTTACTATTACATCAATAATAACAAGGTTAGTATCTATACTTCGTTTTTGGAGGGTTACTTTTACTTCATTAAAAAGTTCTAAATTGTAAATTCGGTTGCGTGCTTTTTGTAAAATTACCTGAGTCTCGGATTTTAGTATGCTATCATTAGGTTTTATATTGAGTTCCTGTAAAATAACTTTATCTCGTGTAATTTTATTCCCTGTAATATACACATTATACACATGATAATACTCGTCTGCATATACAGATAATATAAAGTTGAGAAAAACTATAAAAAAGACAAAAATTTTGAACCGCACTTTTTATGCAAAGATAAGCAATTTAAGACAGTTTAGGTTTTCTTATACTTCTTATAAAATTCAATAACGCGGGGACTTACCCTTATTTTATGGGGGTCTACAGGATTGAGTAAAGTTATACCTGAAAGACTTCTCGCGCGGCTGATGGCTACGTACACCTGTCCTTCTGCAAAAGCCTCAGATACATCAATATTTACTTTCTGAAACGTCATCCCCTGACTTTTATGCACTGTAATAGCATAGGCTAATTTCAGTGGATATTGCGTATATGTTCCTATAACTGTTTTTATGACTTTTTTTTCTTTTTCGTCATATTCATAACGGATATTTTCCCATATTTCTTTGACTACTACCACATTGCGTTCTGTATGATCTTCCTGTATTTTTACTACTATAGCTTCCTCACCTAAGCCGATAACTGTTCCAAGTGTACCATTTTGCCAGCCTCTACCTGTAGTAACTTCGGGTTCTTTGTCCTCTTCTTCATCCTCTTGATTTGTAATGATTTCGGTGGAAATAGTTTTATTTCTCAGAAACATGACTTGTGTGCCTACTTTGAGTTGTAATTCCATAGGTGCGGGGAGATTAGCTTTATTAAATTCACCGTTAATCACGCCTGTATATGTATATAAATTTCCCCGGAGCTGCGCTAACCCTGCCTGATTGAACTGGTCTACATCTGCATTGCGGGTAAGCAGGTTAATACTTCCGTCATTAAAATCTACTTTAAAGTCATACTTATAGCGTTTATTAAGTAGATTGATGTGAGGGTCTGTACAGGTTTTCATACTTATAATAGCATCACTAAAAGTATTGCCTACATCCGTAAGATCCAGTTTATCCAATTCAATCATAGTAATAGACTCTAATTTTTTACCATCTACTTCAGGGTGAGAAATAAATTTTTTATTAGGGGTTAAATCGATATCTCCTATACGAATATGATTGAGAATATCTATAAATTCTTTGTCGGTTTGTCTGTGAATGGTTTCTAGTTCTACAAGATGAACAGGCTGTTTCTGAAATACTTTGGCTTCAAAAAAATATGGGCTTGGGTAGCGTTTTTTGAAGTCTTCTACAAGTTGTTGCTGTGTTGCATTTTTGTCATCAAGAATGGGGGCTAACTGAAACAAATCACCAAAAAAAATCATTTTTTTGCCTCCAAAAGGTTGGTAACTTTTTGTGTTTATGCGGAGATAAGTATCTATTGCGTCCATAATATCCGCTCTAACCATAGAAATTTCATCAATAACAATAACTTCTATGTTTCTTATAAGTTTTGCTTTAAGTTGCTGAAAAGTAGGTGAACTGTCTGCTTTTTCAGGTAAGCGTTCTATGTCTTTATCATCTTCTAACAGAATACGCAGCGGGAATCTGAAAAAAGAGTGTATAGTCTGTCCGCCCACATTTACTGCGGCTATGCCTGTGGGTGCTACAACAATAGTTTTTCCTCTGGGGGCTACATTCTCTACATAATACTTTAAGAGTGTGCTTTTTCCTGTACCTGCTTTACCTGTAACAAAAATACAGGGGTACATAGGATTCTGCATTACTTTCAAAGCCTCTTCAAATTCAGGGGTAAGCAAGATAGTATTACTTTCTGGCTGTGTATTTGCTGACGTAGTTTTTATTTTCATACTAAATATTCCGCAATTTACTAAAAAATTGAATATGTTAATCTACTGATGATAAATTTTCAAAAAACAGAAAAAGCATACTTACAACTTTATTATATATTTTTCGTATAATTGCACTTGAAATATGAAAAATAGTACAAAACTTATTATTGTTGGCATTTTTAGTCTCTTCCTGTTAGGTTTCTTTCTTAATGGGTGCAGTAAATACAACAGTTTAGTAGAGAAAGATGAAAGAATGAACGTGGAAAAGTCCACTGTAAAAACAGCTTGGTCTAAAGTGGAAAACCAGTATCAACGCAGAGCAGACCTTATCCCGAATTTGGTAGAAACCGTAAAAGGTTATACTAAATACGAAAAAGAAATTATCACTAATATAGAAGCCGCAAGAAATGGAATACTTTCTATCAAAAAAGCAGACCCTAATGACCCTAACAGCATTAAAGAATATGTACAACAACAAAATAAATACAGTGTGAGCAGTTGGTTAATGCCTATGGTATTACAATATCCTGAATTAAAAGCTAATCAACAATTTGTGAACTTGCAAACGCAATTAGAAGGCACAGAAAACCGTATTACTGTGGCAAGAAATGATTATATCAATCAGGTAAATAAATACAATGAAGCGGTACAAAATTATAACACCTACATTCGCAAATTCCCTAATAACATTTATGCAGGCATATTAGGCTTCCACCGTAGAGAAATGATGGAAAATCCTTTCAAATCAAAAGAAGGTTCAGAAGTTGCTCCTAATATCAAATTTTAAGTATGAAACTATATATCAGAATAATTTTTGCTGTATTTACTATTTTGCTCTGGATGCGTTGTGACACATCTAAAGCGGATTATTCTGATACTTTCAAAAAAATTATCATTACTGAACAGGGTATTTTCAGAGGAGTAGACTTTGATACACCCGTTAGTAATGTGAAGAAACTAGAACCCATAAAACCCGAACTTGATGACGTACTAGGATTAAAATATCAGATACCCTTAAATGAAGGTGAAACCTTGTATTTAGAATATGACAAGCAGGAAGAAAAGGTAAAAAATATCCGTTCCAAAATCATACTCCGAAACAATCAGAATGCAGAAAAACTTTATAACGAACTTACACAATTCTACACAAAAAAACACGGAAAACCAAAAGGAAAATCAAAAGAACAATATTGGGAAGTGAATGTGTCAAAATATATCTACTACATAGATTTGACTTGGATAGAAAAAGAAAATACCATATATTTGGACGTTCATAGATAAAATTACAATGGAATAAAATTTGCTCATAAATATGAAACATTACTGTATGCAGTTAGTCGTACCTTATTTTTGTTGTTTGCTGTTTTTTATGCACACACAAGCGCAGTCCATAGCGCAAAAAAATACTACTCCCATGTATGATAAGGGAGAAGGTTCTCTGAGGAATGAATATTTTATGCCTACCTCAGGCACTATCATGTTCTATGATGTTATCAGCAAAAAACTGATAGCCACCGCAGAAGCCAAGCAAGACGGCATTTTTAATGTAAAACTCCCGCGTAACAGCCGCCTGTATTTCGAAATAAAATCTGGAAACAGACTTTATAAATTTGACGGGGAAGACTATGAACTATACACTTCCTCTGACGGCGAACCCCTACAACTTTTACGTTTAGACTTTGTTCTCAATCCAAGATACCTTAAAGAAGGAAGTAGTGGCGATAATAAAGGGGAAGGAAACATTGTGCTTAATAAAGTTCACTTTGACCCAGGTTCAGCCAATCTCCGTCCTGAATCTTATGAAGACCTGGGCATAGTCGTAGATTTACTAAAAAACAACCCTGACATCAGAATAGAAATACAAGGACATACAGACAATCAGGGTAATCCGCAAAAAAATATGCAGCTCTCCCAAGACAGAGCAAATGCAGTAAAAAATTATCTTATCAAAAAAGGTATTGACAGTAGCAGGATAGACGCTGTAGGCTATGGAGATACACAGCCCGTTGCCGCTAATGATACAGAAGCCAACAGACAGAAAAACAGAAGAATTGAATATAAAATTATTCGCTAAATCCTTTCCGCTGTGCATACAAAACATAATTTAATCTGTCTGCTTTTTTTTGTTTTTTATGCAACAGCAAACAGTGCTTTTGCCCAACATGAAGCTACGCTCAAGGACACTTTGGTTATAAGTCCCTTTAAAGTAGGCTTATCTGCTCTTGGAGCAAATTATCACGGAGACTTGAACAAAACATGGGAAAAATTTAACATTGGTTTCAATTTTAACCTGCAGTTTGAAAAAAGAAAAAAACTCATGCCCCAAATTAACCTTACTTCTGCTTCTATTACAGGACAAGACCCTAAGCATAACCCTAAAAAAGACAAATACAATAAATTCGTGAAAACGAGCATTACTGCTCTTGATGTACGTTTTCTATATCGGTTTACACCAAAAAATCAAGGTAGTGTATATATAGGTGCAGGTGCAGGAATGCTCTTCTTTAATCCCAAAGATATGAATGGAAATGCTCTCATAGAAGACAAAACCTCCCGTGCTGAGGGCGAAACTTACTCTAATGTTACATTCATACTACCCATAGTTGCAGGGTACAGGTATTACCTTAATCCCTACACCAGTATTTATACCGAACTTGTAAGCCTGAATCCACAGACAAAATACCTTGACAACATAAATCAGCTGGGAAATTATAAGAAAAATGACCGTTTGTTTACCCTCAACTTTGGCATACAACTGTCCCCCTCCCAATGGATACAAAAATCTTATAAGAGTCCTATTGTTATGCCGCCTACACAGTTTCGTAAAGGTATGATTGCCACAGAAACCCAAAAAAACGAAACCCCCGTCATAGAAAACAACAACACCCTCATAAATATCAAAATCATTGGGCTAACAGGTATAAAGGGAAACAATATTCAGTTGCAATATAATGAAAAAATTAGCTTAAACAAAGAAAACTACGAGAAATTACAACAAATCGGAAAAAAACTGAAAGATACTCCTGCCAAAAATGCCTATTTTACCATTCAGGTATCTGGCAGTCACGATAAAGAACTGCTTAAAAGTCAGGCGGAAGCTGTGTACAACTATCTTAAAGGCATTATTCTTCAAAGCGGAATAAACCCACAAAGAATATATGTACTTTATCAAGTACAAAACACTAAAACACCTGCATTCAGCATAGATAAAATTACTTTGCAGGTACGGTAAGCCCCGAAAAACAGAATAACTTTATTCATAAAACTTGACAAACATTGAATTATTTACTACTTTTGCCAACCGTTTTGTTAATCTAAATAAAACTAAAAAAGCATTTCTTGTTTTTCGTTACAAAATGTTCATTAAAAATTCTATTTCATGCAACTTACCAGAAAAGAACTAAACAGCAAAACCTTAGCTGAACTAAAAGAACTTGCTGAACAGGCAGGGCATAAAATTGCCTCTACCATACGCAAAGCCCAATTGATAGAACTCATTTTGGCTAATGAAAATCCTGCCGAAGAGAAAAAAAACACTCAGAATGAGCAAAATCAGACGTCTGATAAAAGCAAGAACAAAAAAACAAAAACAAAACAGGAAAACACTGCGGAAAATAACCTGACACAAGACAAGGTAAACACAGAAACCGTAGAAAAGCCTAATCCTATAAAAATAGAACGGAAAAAAATAAATACTTCACAGACCCATCATTCCAAAACGGAACACTCTATCACAGAAAATCAATATACCCAACAAAATAAAAACACTACAGAAACAATTGAAAATACAGAAAACAATTCCAATAACCACTACAATAATCAAAAACAACAAAACACAAATCAGAACGTACAGCAAAATGTTGTTCAGGGTATATTTAACACCATAGAAACCGCTATCCGCTATACAGGAGTAGCCGATATTATGAATGACGGTGCAGCCTACCTGCGTTCTGCTGAGTACAACTACTTCCCTTCTCCTGACGATGTATTTGTACACCCCAATCAGGTAAGAGCGTTAGGTATCAGACAGGGAGATACCGTGTACGGCGCAGTACGCGCCCCGCGTGAAGGAGAAAGAAGTTATACCCTCATGCGTGCAGAAAAAATAAATGGCAAAACCCTCGAAGAAATTAAAGACCGCATTCATTTTGACCACCTTACCCCAACTTATCCTGATGAAAAATTGAATCTCGTTACTACCCCCGAAGAATACAGCACACGTGTGTTAGACCTATTTTGCCCTATTGGTAAAGGACAACGTGGGCTTATTGTGGCACAGCCTAAAACCGGTAAAACTATTCTTCTACAAAAAATTGCCAATGCCATAGTACAAAATCACCCCGAAGTATATTTGATTATTCTTTTAGTAGATGAACGCCCCGAAGAAGTTACGGACATGAAACAAAATGTAAAAGCAGAAATTATCAGTTCTACTTTTGATGAATCTGCTGACCACCATGCTCATGTTGCTAATTTTGTTCTTGAAAAAGCTAAAAGAATGGTAGAATGCGGACATGATGTAGTTATTCTGTTAGACTCTATCACTCGTTTAGCACGTGCATATAATACTATCACTCCCAGTACAGGAAGAGTACTCTCAGGTGGCGTGGAAGCTACCGCACTGTATAAACCTAAAAGATTTTTTGGTGCGGCAAGAAATATCATAAACGGTGGAAGCCTAACTATTATTGCGACTGCACTTATTGACACAGGTAGCCGTATGGACGAATACATCTTTGAAGAATTCAAAGGCACAGGAAATATGGAACTTCAATTAGACAGAAAACTTGCCAACCGCAGAATATTCCCTGCCATTGATATATTAGCTTCCTCTACCCGCAGGGAAGACATGTTATTAGATAAAACTACCCTTCAAAACATGTGGCTATTACGAAATTACTTCGCTGACCATACCTCTGTGGAAGCTATGGAAAAAGTACTTGATGTAATGCGAAAAACCCGCAACAATGATGAACTCTTTATGATGATGAAAAATATAGGCTAAACTATGATACTTCGTGCTGAACATCTATTCAAACAATACAAAAAACGACTCGTCGTTAATGATGTCAGTGTACAGGTAGCACAGGGAGAAATTGTAGGTCTGCTAGGTCCGAATGGAGCAGGCAAGACAACCTCATTTTACATGATAGTAGGTTTAGTTAAGCCTAATGCAGGTAAAATTTTTATAGATGACAAAGAAATTACCCGAATGCCTATGTACAAAAGAGCAAAGCTCGGTGTAGGATACCTTGCACAAGAAGCCTCTGTATTTAGGCATCTCACCGTAGAACAGAATATTATGGCTGTACTAGAAATGCGCAGAGAAATATCTAAAAAAGAAGCTAAACAAATTGTAGATGAACTTATTGAAGAATTTAGTTTGCAAAAAGTAAGAAAAAGTCTAGGTATTGTCCTATCAGGTGGAGAACGCAGACGAACCGAAATTGCTCGTGCATTAGCCGTAAAACCTAAATTTATTTTGTTAGATGAACCTTTTGCAGGGGTAGACCCTGTTCAGGTAGGGGAAATTCAGCAGGTAGTAGCCAAACTCAAAGACAAAAACATTGGTATCCTCATTACAGACCACAATGTGCGGGAAACACTTTCTATCACAGAAAGAGCATATATTCTTACCGAAGGTAAAATTCTTGTACAAGGTAAAACAGAAGAAATTATCAATGACCCCACTGCCCGTAAAGCCTATCTTACCGACAATGTTAGCGAAGATTTAATGCGATTACTGCAAAAAAAACAGGAACAGTAGCAAAGAATCCTGTATCTTAACCCCGTTTATGGATATTCACGCTTACTTTAATGCCGTCTTAAATGCTTTACAAGAGGAGCAGAAAGAAGAAGAACAGTTTTATTTGCAGGAAATTCAAAAACTATCCTTTCAAGAACGCAAAAGTAAAGGGCTTTTATGGTATCCTGCTGTGTTAAAAAATGAAGATTTTCACCACACTAAGGGAGTACTTGCAACTTTTGAAAAAACAAATACGGAAATCTATCCCAATGGCTTTCAGTCAGGGCAACTAGCAACTTTGGTACTTCCCAATCAAAATGTGCAGTTCATAGGTACAGTTACGCGCGTATCGGATACAAGTATTACTCTTCATTTTGATACAGATGAACTTCCTGAATGGATATATGAAGGCAAAATTGGGATTCAGCAATATTATGACGAGCAGAATTACCTTAAAATGAAACGTGCCATAGAAAAAGTTCTTGAAGCACCACCTAATAACCATTTAGTGCATTTAAGAAACGTTATTACTCAAAATACTGCCCCTTTACCTCATTTAGACTTTTCTTACCTTATTTCTGATGAATTAAACATCTCCCAACAAAAAGCCATACAAAGTGCTTTGGCTTGTCAGGATATACACATCATTCATGGACCGCCAGGTACAGGTAAAACGACTACTTTGGTACATTTAATCATTCAATTGCTAAAAACTGAAAAACAAATTCTGGTTACTGCCGCCAGTAATGCCGCAGTGGATAACATTGCAGAACGCCTGATGCAAAAAGGAATAAGCGTATTGCGAGTAGGACACTCTGCACGGGTAAACGAAAACCTGCATTCCGCTCTCATGGATTATCAGATACAAGCCCATACCGAATTTAAACTTGTCCGAAACATGCTCAAAGAAGCGGACAATATCCGTAAGCAAGCTCTTAAATTCAAACGTAATTTTGGTACTTCGGAACGAGAACAACGGCAAAACTTACTCAAAGAAGCTAAAAATATCAAAAAAGAAGCAATAGAAATAGAAAAACATATCAAAAACACACTTTTACATAATGCACAAGTGATTTGTACTACTTTAATTGGTTGTTATCACCCCGATATTGCTCATAAAACGTACTCCACTGCTGTTATTGATGAAGCTACCCAAGCCATAGAACCTGCTACATGGATTCCTATCACTCAAGCTAAACGCATTATTCTCGCAGGCGACCACCACCAATTACCCCCCACAGTAAAATCCTTCAAAGCATCTAAAATGGGACTTCAAACCACACTATTTGAGAAAATATACGCTATCTGCCCACAAAATAGTACTTTGCTCTCGGTTCAATATCGTATGAATGCCCAAATTGCTCAATTTTCTAATCAACAGTTTTATCAAAATAACATACAAAATGAAGTAAATATCGCTACACAAACCTTAATTGATGAGGTTTCAGATGGCTATCCACTCAAATATAAACCCATCATTTTTATAGACACCGCAGGATGCGGTTATGAAGAGGTACTTGATGAACAAAATAAAAGCCTCTATAATCCACAGGAAGCACTTTTGTTAGAAAAAATATACACACAACTAATTCAAAATTTGAATACTCAAATTGAAATTGGTATTATCTCTCCGTATAGCGCGCAAGTACAATATCTTAAAAGTCAAATAAAAACTGCTGTACATACAGAAATAGATACCATAGACTCTTTTCAAGGTAGAGAAAAAGATGTTATCTTTATTAGTTTAGTACGTTCTAACAATAATCATGAAATAGGCTTTCTTGCTGATACAAGACGCATGAATGTAGCACTCACCCGTGCAAAAAAACACCTTGTTGTCATAGGCGATAGCGCTACTATTACTGCTCATTCTTTTTATCATGCGTTTTTAGAGTATATATACAGCATTGATGCCTATCAAAGTGCGTGGGAATGGATATAATTCTTATGTTATCAAAAAAAGTACTTGTTAAAAAACACTATATAGGTATATTTGCACTATGCGAATTTTATTTTTTACTTTATTTATTTTTTATAGCTTTTCATTTTTTGCGCAAAACCTTACTCAAACCATAAGAGGTACAGTATTGGACAAGGAAACACAGACTTCCCTACCAGGTGCTATTGTAATGTGTGCTAAAAATAATGACACCATAGTTATAGCCCATACTACTACAGAAACTGACGGCACATTCAGACTTACTCAAATTCCCATAGGACGAATAGATATTATCGTAAAACTTACAGGCTACTATCCTGCGGTATTAAAGGGAATTGTACTTACTTCTGCCAAAGAAACAGTTCTTAACATAGAATTAGAAGAGCAAATCAATCAAACTGAGGTGATAGTAGTAGAAGGCAACAGTAAAGACCAAGTTAATAATGAAATGGCTTTAATTAGCACGCGTACATTCAGTATTGATGAAACAAGCCGATACGCAGGCAGTCGTGATGACCCTGCGCGTATGGCAAGCAATTTTGCAGGTGCAAGAGGGGGAGATGACTCCCGTAATGATATTATTATTCGTGGCAACACTCCGCTTGGGGTTTTATGGCGATATGAAGGTATAGATATTCCTAATCCTAACCATTTTGCATTATTTGGTAGCACAGGTGGTTCGGTTTCTATGCTTAACAATAAAGTTCTTGCTAACTCCGATTTTATGACAGGCGCTTTTACCGCAGATTACGGTAATGCCATTTCTGCCGCTTTTGATGTACGCATGCGTAACGGAAACAATGAAAAATATGAATTTTCAGGACAACTCGGCGTACTCGGCACAGAACTCCTTGCAGAAGGCCCTTTTAAAAAAGCCAAAAAAGCCTCTTTTCTTATCAATTATCGTTATTCTACCTTGCAGGTATTAGAACAGCTCGGTATTCCTTTTGGGGTTTCAGGTACTCCGTATTATCAGGATATAACGTTCAAACTCAATATGCCCACTAAAAAAGGGGTATGGACGGTATTTAACCTTGCAGGAAAAAGTGATATTGCCATTTTGGAAAGCAAGCGCGATACCAATGACTGGACTTTTGGACGCGCAGGACGTGACCAATACTTTGGTTCAAGAATGGGGGTGCTTGGAATATCAAGATTACAGCATATTACAGAAAAAACCTATCTCAAATGTATTCTAGCTGTATCTGGAAGCAGTATGTACAGCCGCCATGATACCATCAATAATCCTATTGATAAAAAAACTGCACCTAACTACCGCAATAACTTTTGGCAAGCTAAACAAGATGTTCATGCGTTTTTACATCATAAAATTAGCGCTAAACACAATATCCGTGCAGGTATCATCACAACAATTTGGAAATTGCATTTAATTGATAGCTCTTATTTTGGAGGCACACGTAATCGCTTTGTTACAGAAACGAATTTTCAAGGAATTACAGCATTACAACAAAGTTATGTATTGTTTAAAAGTCGCTTAACAGAACAAGTTACCACCAGCATAGGCGTACATCAACAATTTTTTATGTACACGCAAGAAAACGTCATAGAACCTCGTGCAAGTATGCAATGGCAGTTCAAACCTAAACATAGTTTGCGTGTAGGATATGGATTGCACCATCAATTACAACCCGTGTATATTTATTTTCAGACTAATGATGCAGGAGATTTTGTACAAAAAAACCTTAAAATGTCCCGTAGCCATCATGTTATAGCAGGATATGAATGGAAAATCAATATGGCTTCACGATTACGCATAGAAACCTATTATCAAGCGTTATCTCAAATTCCTGTAAGTGATACCAGTTCTTCGTATTCTTTACTTAATTTTGGAGCAAATTTTAGATTTATCGCACCACCTACACAATTGGTAAACAAAGGTTTAGGCAGAAATTACGGTATTGAATTTACTTATGAACGCTTTTTTTACAAAGGTTATTATGCATTAAGTACTTTAACCTTGTATCGTTCTGAATATCAAGGCAGTGATAAAGTATGGAGGCACACCGCTTTTGATGGTACGTACACTTCTAACGCATTAGCAGGTAAAGAATGGAAAATAGGCAAACAAAAAACTACTATTTTAGGCATAGGAGGGCGTATTTCTGTTGCAGGAGGTATGCGATACTCACCTTTGGATACCGCAAAATCTCGTATAAAACGCGATGCTGTAATTATTGATGAACTTGCATACAGTTTACAATTTCCTATGTATAAACGCGTAGATGTGCGCATAAGCATACAAAAAAACATGAAAAAAGTTACTCACAAGTTTTCTTTTGATGCCGCAAACGTGTTTAATTTTCAAAATATCCTTACTCAAACGTATGACGCTACCACCAATCAGGTACGCAACGAATATCAACTCGGCTTTTTTCCTGTTATCAATTACATATTAGATTTTTGACGTTTTTGCATAAGATGATGCCCCAAAAAATAAGAAATGCTACGTTATTTTTGTTGCTTATCATAGTTTTTTTCTGTCAATGCACTTCTCATAAAAACGAAGACAAACAAGTATTCCGTTACAATCAAGGTGAAGGACTGACTACACTAGACCCCGCCTATGCCAAAAATATGGCTATTATATGGGCAACCCGCCAAATTTATGACGGATTAGTGCAATTAGATAAAAATTTGCATATCCAGCCGAATATCGCACATAAATGGCATATTGATAGCACACAAACAGTCTATACGTTTTATCTTAAAAACAATGTGTATTTTCATAAACATTTCTTATTTGGTAAAGACTCTACCCGAAAAGTAACCGCAAATGATGTAAAATACAGTTTTACCCGCATAATAGATACAAAAATAGCCTCTTCGGGAGCATGGATTTTTAATAGCAAAGTTAAAGGAATAACAGAATTTCAAGAAGGTAAAAATAATGAAGTAACAGGTTTTAAGGTAATCAATGATACAGTTTTTCAAGTACATTTAATCAAGCCCTATCCGCCATTTTTATACTTACTGACTATGCCTTATGGTTATATTGTTCCCAAAGAAATCGTAGAACACTACGGCAAAGACTTTCGCAAAAATCCCATAGGTACAGGAGCATTTGTGTTTAAGTTTTGGAAAGAAGGGGTGCGATTAGTTTTGCATAAAAATGCTTATTATCATGAAAAGGATAGTGCAGGAATAGCTTTACCATATCTCAAAGCAATTGAAATTAGTTTTATACGAAGTAAAATGAGCGAATTTATAGCATTCAGACAAGGTAAATTAGATATGATTTCAGGTATTGATGAAAGTTTTAGGCATGAAGTTTTAGACAAACAAGGTAATTTCAAATCTTATTTTATACAGCAATACATCGTTGAAAAATCACCGTATTTGAATACAGAATACATTGGATTCAGATATGATAAATCTTTGTATAGCAGAGAGTTACGTATTGCATTAAGCATGAGCATTGACCGTAATAGTATCGTAAAATATCTTAAAAAGGGTATTGGCAAACCTGCCACAGGCTTTATTCCTTATGGAATACCTAATTTTCAGCATCAATCTCATGAACATTATGCGTACAACCTTAATAAAGCAAAAGATATGATACAAAAATTACCTAAACCTTTACCTGAAATTACTTTATACACAAACAAAACATATTCTGAATTAGCTGAATATGCACAACGTCAGTGGCAACAATTAGGGTTATCGGTTAGGATTATACTCAATGATTTTGCTACACATCAAGAAATGGTATATACAGGTAAAGCGCCCATTTTTCGCGCTTCTTGGATTGGCGATTATCCTGATGCAGAAAATTATATGGCGTTACTGTATTCTACGTATCATGCTCCTG
>CALIZB010000082.1 GCA_938028625.1 uncultured Bacteroidia bacterium
GGCAGATACGTAAAACGCAACGGTGTACCATATTCGTAAATAAGATTAGTAAGGTCAATTCCTTCAAAATGTAATTCATTATCTATAACTTCAAAACCCTCTTGGGGGAAGTCAACATTCTGTTTTAAGAACTCTTCGTAAGTTTGCACAGTTTAACAAAAAGAAAACGCAAATCTATACAAAAATATATTATATTTTTCAACTCTATAAGAAATTTAAAGTCCATGTTATATATCCATGTTCCTTTTTGTCAGCAAGCCTGTTCTTACTGCGATTTTTATTTTGTAACTAGTCTAAAATACAAAACAGAATACATACAAGCTATACAAAATGAAATTCTATTGCGAAAAAATGAAATCCCTGAAAATCTGCCTACTGTTTATTTTGGTGGAGGTACGCCAAGTAAATTAAGTCTTGCAGACATAGAGAAAATACTCAGTACCGTATATACACACTTTAAGATTTCTAATAATGTGGAAATTACGCTGGAAGCCAACCCCGAAGACCTTACGTATGAATATGTTAAAGGTTTGATAAACATTGGTGTTAATCGCCTTTCTATTGGAATACAGTCTTTTGATGATAGAGAATTGCAGTTTATGAACCGTGCTCACAACGCACAAAAAGCTGAATACAGCGTAAAACTAAGCCAAGATATAGGAATAGAAAATATCAGCATAGATTTAATTTATGGCAGCCCGCTTTTAACCGAGTTTTTATGGGAAAAACATTTAGAAAAAGCCATTTCGCTCAATGTACCTCATATCTCTGCTTACAACCTCACCGTAGAACCCCATACAGCATTATACAACAGAGTACAAAAGGGAATTATTGCTAATGTAGACGAAGAAAAATCCGCTGTTTATTTCAATATACTTTCAGAAACACTCGTACAGTCAGGATTTGAGCATTATGAAATTTCTAATTTTGCTTTACCTCAAAAATACTCAAAACATAATACAGGCTACTGGAAATATTTACCTTATTTAGGTTTAGGACCTTCTGCACATAGTTTTAATACCCATACCCGAAGTTGGAACACAAGAAATTTAAACACATATTTAACCTATCTGTTAAAAAATGAACTGTCCATTGAAGAAAAAGAAAATTTATCTCTGCAACAGCAAGCAAACGAGTATCTCATGCTGGGACTGAGAACCCAGTGGGGTGTAGATTTAAGTACTGTCAAAAATAAAACAGGAATTGATTTTTTTTATGCGAAAAGTATTGAAATTGAACAGTTCGTTTCACGTAATTTATTAAGTGTTCAGAAAAACAATCTTTATTTAACTCATAATGGCAAATTATTGGCAGATTATATTACGCAAAAACTAATAGTATAAAGTACGTATTTTTTTAATTTACAAAAATACTTAAAAAATACATGATTTTTTGATAGTTATGTGTAACAAAAAGTTTTAACTTTGCGAAATAAAAATTGAAGTTATGCGTCTTCAATATTTTGCCTTTTTGAAAAAATTATGGGTTACTTTTTGGATAGCCTGCCTGAGTATACCTCTTGTGTATGCGCAAAATGCTGTGGAAAGCAACAAATTTAATTCCAAAGGTAGAGGAAAAATGGAACCCTACCGTCAGGCTAAAAAATTAGATTGGCAATACTATGCAGACTACATAGAACATGGAGATTATTTAGTGCAGTCCCAGGTAAAAGAATATGAAAATGTACTCAAAATGAACCCTAACAGCGCTTTAGCTAACTTTAAATATGGTTGGGCAATTATGAATAGTAATAGCAATACTAAATCTAATGCGCTTTACTATTTACTTCGTGCCGAAGAATTAGACCCTAAAATTGACCCGCGCTTAAAGTTTTACATAGGTAAAGTATACCAATACATGCACGACTTCAATACAGCTATTCGCTACTTTGAAAAACACAAAGAAAAATTTTCCAAAGGCAGTTATGAATACAAACTCACAGAACAGGAAATTATTGCCTGCAAACACTCTATGGAAGCCATTCGTGAAGAAAATATTTCTCATCACAAAATTATCAATATAGCTGAACTAAATAGCCCACTCGCAGATTATGTACCTATTATTACTCCCACAGGGGATAGAATGTACTTTACTTCATGTAGAGAGATGAATTTAGATAGTGAAGAGAGCTATATGGAAGATATTTATGTTTCTATAAAATTGGACAGTATTCATTGGAGCACCCCTATCCGCTTGGGAGAAGACAAACACCTTAACAGCCGATGGCATGAATCCGTTATCAGTCTATCCCCTGACGGAAAAACAATATTTCTCTACAATATAGGACACGGTGCAGATTTATATCAAGCAGATTTACAAGATGCACACCACTGGACAAATGTACGCCCTATATCAGAAATTGACGGTATAAACAGTAGAGAACCCAGCGTGTGCCTGTCCCCTAATGGAAAAATCATGCTGTTCAGCAGCGATAGAGCAGGAAGTAAAGGCGGACTGGACTTATATTATACTGTAAAAGATAAAAACGGAAAATGGTCAAAACCTGTAAATTGTGGTATCCTTAACACCATTTTTGATGAAGATGCTCCGATTATTGCTAATGACGGCATAACCGTCTATTTCAGTTCAAGAGGACATAATTCTATGGGAGGATATGATATATTTAAATCTACCTTAGATACAGTTACCATGAAATTTTCTGAACCTGTAAATCTGGGCTATCCCCTTAACTCAGTCGGTAATGATATTTATTTTGTACTCAACAAAGACAATAAAACAGGATATTTTACCTCTGACCGTGAAGGCGGATTTGGAGAAAAAGACATCTATTTCTTTGAACTTAATACTGAAAAAGATAAAAACTTTACTCAATTAGTAGATAACAACGAGAACCAGGAAAATAACAATAGCGTAGATAATACTAATATAAAGCAGGAAATTATCATTAAAGGTACAGATGTTATGTCCCCCATTATCCAAGAAATGGTGCATAAGTTCATGGATTATAAGAAGAACTGTGTGATAGACAGCAAGGTAACGGGTTCACTTATGGGTATCCGTCATTTGCTTAACGGAGTTACAGATATATGCGTATCCACACGAGAAATGAACGCTAGCGAAATTCGCGAAATGAAAATGCGCTATGGTGAAAAATCAGGATATACTATTCCTATTGCCCATACATACATCTCTATCGTAGTTCACAAAGATAACCCTGTGGAGGAATTAAGTTTTGCTCAGCTGCGCAAAATATACACTGGTGAGATTAAAAACTGGAAAGAACTTGGGGGTAAAGATGAACCTATACAGAAGTTCAGTTTGGAAAATTTTAATGATACCTATCTCCACTTTAAAAAACTGATTATGGGTGCGGACTTCTGCGACAGCACCACGTCTTTTATTTCTGCCGAAGAAATGCCTGAAAAAATAAATAATAATCCTCGTGCTATTGGCTTTGGCTTAATTGAAAAATCAAACAATATCAAACAGATTAAAGTCAAAAAAGATGACTCTGAACCAGGTGTACTCCCCACAGTTGCTAATGTGAGAGGTAATCTTTACCCGCTTACAAGAGATATTTATTTTATTCTTCGTGAAGAACCCAAAGGTATAAACAAAGAATTTATTGACTGGGTCATTTCCGCCAAAGGTCAGGATTTAGCTCGCCATAGCGGTTGTTATCCATACTATTAAAATTTTTTTGTTTTATGATATACAAAGTTCTGATAGCCATAGATTGGGAAAATATCAATTCTGGTAATAAAACAGACTGGAATTTCATAAAAAATTACCCTCAAAATACGGTTAACATATATGTATTTCATTCTGATATCACTAAAAGTACACCCCCAATATTCCCGCACATTCCTGTTGTGTATGAACCTACCCCAA
Source organism: uncultured Bacteroidia bacterium (assembly GCA_938028625.1). Classification (GTDB taxonomy): domain Bacteria; phylum Bacteroidota; class Bacteroidia; order JANWVE01; family JANWVE01; genus JANWVE01. Next base: position 3,853 of record CALIZB010000082.1, read on the forward strand.
AACAAGAACAGATTAACAGCGCAAAAAACTGTACAGACAGACATATCATAAAAACAGTTCTTAAAAAAGTGCTTAGCGAAAATTACAGTGAGGTAGTTATTGTATCAGATGATAAAATATTTGAAAAACTCACTACTTTATTACAGCAAATTGATATAAAAGCAAGTATAGAATACTCAGACCTTAAAAAATTAA
>CALIZB010000083.1 GCA_938028625.1 uncultured Bacteroidia bacterium
TTTCCCGTCATTCTTGTCAAATCTTTTTAAGGGTGCAGATAGCAAGGGTGTCCACCTCTTCCCATACCGAACAGAGTCGTTAAGCCCCTTCACGCCGATGATACTGCTAACGCGGAAAAGTAGGTAAGTGCCCACAAAAAACTTGAAACTAAAAACAACTAGCAAAACGCTAGTTGTTTTTTTTATTTATGATTGGCTGTTTTTTGACAGAAATGCCACTTTTTGAGCAAAATGTTTAATATTTAGTTGCGTGAGGCATGCGAAGGGCAAGCCGTAAGGCTTGGTACAAAGTACCGTAGCGTAAGCGTAGCCCGCAGCACGCCGACCTGAACACAGTGAAGGACACGCCCAAGCAAGCTAAAACTTATTTTTGCCTAATATCAGTGATTAATTGCAAAGTATGAACATGAAATATTTTAACAGAGCGTTCTCTTAAACTACCATTGTAACAACTCTTCTATTTTTTTAGCTACCTTGTCTGCATTGGGAAGCATTTCGGCTTCCAGAACAAGATTGATGGGTACAGCAGGTAAATTCAACGCACCAATATAACTCACAGGAGCATCTAAATACTTGAATAATTGTGTACTTATTCTACCTGCAAGAGCTTCTATAAAAGAGTTTTCTATGGGTTCTTCGGTAATGAGCAGTACTTTATTGTATTTTTTGACCACATATTCTATCATCTCCCAGTCTAATGGGGCTAAGGTACGTAAATCTACAATCTCTACTTGTCCTTTGAAGTTTTTGGCGGCGTTTTTTGCCCAGTATACTCCCATACCATAGGTGATAACAGCCACAGAATTACTGATTTGGCTTTCGTTGGCATGTAAAACTATATTAGCTTTACCAAGTGGAATGATGTATTCTTCATCTGGTTCTATCGTTTTGGCTTCTGTTGTACCAGGTACTTTACTCCAGTACAAACCTTTGTGTTCTAACATTATTACAGGGTTAGGGTCATAAAAAGCGGCTTTCATTAAACCTTTCATATCTGCGGCGTTAGATGGGTATACTATTTTTATGCCTTTGATAGTAAGTAAAGTGCTTTCTACGCTACCACTATGATAAGGACCTCCTCCCCCATAAGCGCCCACAGGTACGCGTATAAGCGTTTGTATGGGACATTTTCCTACAGAAAGATAACAGGATTTGGAAATTTCCTCTACTAATTGATTTAACCCAGGCCAGATATAATCTGCAAACTGTACTTCTACGATAGGTTTGCAACCAACTTGTGCCATACCTACAGTAGAACCTATAATATACGCTTCTTGAATAGGTGTATTAAATACTCTGTGGCTTCCAAATTTTTGGGCAAGTAAAGCGGCTTCACGAAATACTCCCCCAAGACGTTCTCCTACATCTTGTCCGTACAACAAGGCTTCAGGGTGTTTTGCTAATATCTCTCCTACGGCATGTAAAGCGGCATCAACCATAACCACTTCCACTCCATTTGTAGGACTTCGGTTTCCTTTTTCTTCCGTAACAGGAGTAGGTACAAAAATAAAATCTTCTACGCTATCTGGTTCAGGTTCAGGAGCATTTTTAGCACGTTCAAAATCTTGGGCTACAAGGTTCTTGGCTTGCTCAATGATGTTTTGTAATTCATCTTCTGTAATTCCTTTTTCTAAAAGTTGTTGATGTAAGATGAGAATAGGGTCTTGTTCCTGACATTTTTTAAGGTCATCTTCGGTTCTGTACCATTCCCTGCGTACACCTGACGTATGATGCCCGAGCAACGGTACAGGAGCATGTACTATCATCGGTCCTTTGCGTCTGCGTACATAGTCAAAAGCATAACTTAATCCTTTGTAACAATCAGAAAAATCATTTCCTTTGACACTATGTGTAGCCATTCCTTTAAAGCCCTGTGCGTATTCAATCGCATTCATGACACGCATCTCTTCCCCTGTGGCAGAGATTCCCCAGTTATTATCTTGAACAAGATAAAGAATAGGTAATTTTTTCAATACTGCCATCTGAAAGGCTTCGGCAACTTCACCTTCAGTTACTGAACCATCACCCAAAGAACAAACTACAATAGGTCTTTTACCTGATAAACGTATACTCTCTAAATACTGAATACCTTGTGCAATACCCGTAGCAGGAATAGCTTGCATGCCCGTAGCACTGGATTGGTGTATGATTTTAGGTTTATCGGGTTGCTTCAAGCTAGGGTGGCAATAATAAGAACGCCCACCTGAAAAAATATCGTCTTTTTTGGCAAGTAACTGCAACATTAGGTCATAAGGGCTTAAACCTATACCTAACAGAATAGAATCATCTCTGTAATAAGGGCTTATCCAATCATCAGGGTCTAATAAAAAAGCAGTAGCTAACTGTACAGCTTCATGTCCGCGCGAGGTAGAATGCACATACTTACATATAGTTTTGTTTGCATCATATATTTCTGCCATAGCTTTGGCAGTTTGCATATGAATATATGCTTTTTTCAGTAAATCTACTTCAACGGTAGGAAAAGTTCTTGGGATAATCATGAATATAACCGCAATGAGCATGCAAAGTTAAGGTTTAGTCTATATTTACCAAAAAATTAACAATTAACCTCCATGTTTTAAGTGTTTTTTGTTATTTTTGTGCTTATTGTGAAAATTATATTAGGACTTTTAACAACTGTGTGGGTATGTATCTGTGGTACAATATACGCCCAGTCTTCCTTGGAGCATTATATAAAACTGTTTCCTGAATTTACTTTACCATACAATTTGAATAAAGAAAAGATAAACGCTCTTAAAAATGAAGTTAAGCCTATACCCAAAGAGTACATGTTGTATACTAGTTCTGTTAAAATGCGTGCTTCCAATGCATCTATGTATGAATATATGACCTATTATCCTATTGGCAAAATAACTCTCTCTGATAAATTAGTGGTTCTTTTTATTTTTGAAAATACAGGTAACAGCGTCTTCGTATATACCCATAATATTACCTAGAAAGATGGTGAGTATAAATACTTTGACAATATCGGGTCATTGGTTATCACAGATGATTACCTTAAAATAGACAGCGACAAAAACATAGAAAGTTATTATTTTGTTAATCATCAAGCGAAGTACTATCGTAAATTATACAAAATAAACAATTCAGGAAAAGTTGCTTTTGTAAAAGACCTACAATAATGTAACTTAATTTCGTGCCTAACGTTTAAGTACATTGAGGTTAAATTTGATTGATTAGCGAGGGGATTTTATCTGTATAACAGGTATGTCCCTTTGTTTTTATACTATAATAGAAGTTTCTTACAAGTATTACAATAATTTTGCCTTGTTTGCTTTGCGAATATTTTGTTATCTTTGTAGTTCATACTTCTTGTCATAGAGAAACAATATGTCAAAATATCTTTCATTATACAGTTTGCTACTTATTTTTGTATGCCATTCTTACCTGAGTATAGCACAGAATTCAGCGGGACAAACCAAAGCCATAACCACTGCTGTACCATTTTTACTCATTACGCCCGATTCTCAGTCTGGAGGTTTGGGAGATGCAGGGGTAGCTTTAACCAATAACAGCAATGCCACCCATTGGAATCCCGCCGCATTAAGTTTTATGAATAAAAAATTTGGTGCAGGCATATCTTACACACCTTGGCTTACACAACTCGGCGTAAAAGATATTAGCCTGTCTTATCTGTCTGGTTTTTATAATATGGGAGAAGATGGGGCTATCGGAGGTTCTTTACGCTATTTTACTTTGGGTGAAATTATTTTTACCAATGAACAAGGTCAAGAAATAGGGCGTTTTAATGCTAATGAGTTTGCCCTTGACGCTTGTTATAGCAGAAAACTTTCTGAAAACTTTTCTCTTGCATTAGGGGCAAGATTTATCTATTCTAACCTTGCCGCAGGTTTTACCGTAGGTGGAACAAACACAGTTATTCGTCCTGGTATTGCAGGTGCGGCAGATATTGCGGGTCTATACAACAAAGATTTTACTGTTTCTGATTTGCCTTTGAATGTTCGTGCAGGTTTTAATATCTCTAATATTGGTTCTAAAATCAAATATACAAACAGCGGTACAGCAGACTTTATTCCTACGAATATGCGGATAGGCTATGCTGTTAAGGTTGATGCCGATAATTACAACAGTATCACGTTTACAAATGATTTTAATAAACTGTTAGTTCCTAGTGCAGGTGGTGCATCTAAAGTAGGGCTTATTTCTGGCATGATGCAGTCTTTTGGTGATGCCAAAGGTGGAATGAGCGAAGAAATATCAGAATTTACGGCTTCTGTGGGTATGGAATATTGGTATAATAAACTTTTTGCAGCGCGCGCAGGCTTTTTTTATGAAGACCCTGCCAAAGGTGCAAGAAAATATATGACCTTTGGATTAGGCATACGCTATAATGTACTCGGTTTTGATTTTGCGTATTTAGTCCCATTCCAACAAAACCACCCATTAGCAAATACCTTGCGATTCTCCCTACTATTTGATTTTGAAGCCTTTAAAAATCAATAAACTATGTATTTTACCTTACCTATCCACTCAAATTGCTATTATTGCATAATGGTATTAAGGTTTTTTATCACTATTCTTACTTTCTTTTTTACCCTTTTTGTATCAGGACAAGCACCTACTACACCCTATAAATGGCATAATTACGCCACCCCTCGTTTTGCGTATCAGGTAGAAAATTATAAGGACAGGGTTTATGTACGCACCACGCGCGGTATTTACAGCTATCAACCCAGTACACAACAAGGTAAAATGCTTACCCGCGTAGAAGGATTAAGTAGTGTAGAATACTCTGCTATCGGAGTGCAAGAAAATATAGGCATATTGGCAGGAAGTAAAGAAGGTTTTATAGATATTTTAGAAGGAACAGAAGTAAAATATCGTATTTTAGATATTTACCGAAGTAACTTTACTAACAAAGAAATTACTTGTTTTGCTCAATATCAGAATTTGTGCTTTATTGGTACTAGCTTCGGGATTGTTGTATATAACTTTGAACGTAACGAAGTAAAAGAAACTTATACTAAACTTGGCAGTTTTAGTAACAATATCAAAGTAAATAGTATCGTAATCGCCAAAGATACTATTTATGCAGGTACAGTTTCAGGGTTGGCTAGTGCTTCCTTAAATAATTCTAACCTGCTTAATCCTGCCGCATGGTCAAATACACCTGTGTCCGCAGGTATACCTGCAGGTGAAATTAAGCAAATTATAAATTTTCATGATACACTTTATACCCGCAAAAATGATAGTATATTCTACAAACCTACATATACAAACCAATGGTTTTGGTCAGATACCGTGCCCAATCTTATTACTCTGCGTGTTGTACAAAATGAAATGCTTGCACTTTTTGCAGGACGGCAAATTATGCGGTACAAAAACAAAAATCAAAAAAGCATAGTTAATACTGTTTATAACCCTATACCTGCCGCTAGTGATGTTACTTATTTAGATGGAGATTATTATGTTAGTGATATTTATCTTGGTATCTACAGATTTCCTGAAAATGGTGCCGTATACCGAATAAATACTAATATGATTGATGCAGGTGATGTAAAACTACTAGCATGGAAAGATGGAAATTTATGGGTAGGTACAGGCGGGTATACCGCTACAGGTCAGCCGCTATATAATTCAGAAGGTATTTATCAATATAACGGAAAAAAATGGAATAATTTTGATAAAAATAATAAACCTGACCCATTTGCAAACATCTATGATACATACAAAATTTACGCACCCAAAGACTATAACGGCATATTTTTCTCCGCTTTCTTCGGACCTTTCATAAAAGAAGCAGGAGGACTGATAGAATATCGGGATAATACATTTTACCATTACAACATTGCACAAGGATTAGGTAGAAAAAATGTAGGCGCTACCATAGATATCTACGGTAATTTATGGACGGCTTCTTATGCCGTAGTTGCCAGCGGTGATAGCAGCGCCGCAGCAGAGGTATGCGTAAGAAAATCAGACAATCAATGGATAAAACTTAAAGGTTTAGCGGGTAATAATGATAATCTATTCGGAATTATCTCTGATGCCAACGGATACAAATGGTTTATTCTACGCGCAGACCCTAATAACAACAGCATTCTTGTTTATGATGACAGAGGTACTCCTGCTAACCTTGCCGATGACAGATTCAGATATTTAAGTGTAGAAAACGCAGGTTTAGCTAATAAAAATGTAAAATGTATTGTAGAAGACCTTAACGGTGAAATTTGGATAGGCACAGAACAAGGAATTAGTGTATTTTACAACCCTGCTAATATATTCAACAACAGCACCAAAGCACAATGCCCTGTAAATAACCAAAGATGTTTGCTTAACAGTGAAACCGTAAACTGCATCACAGTAGACGGTTCTAACCGCAAATGGGTAGGTACAACTAACGGACTTTGGCTGTTCAGTGCTGACGGCACACAAGAAATTTATTATTTTAACAAAGACAACAGCCCTTTATTTTCCAATAATGTACTAGATGTAGCTATCAATAATAATACGGGAGAAGTATATATCTCTACGGATTTAGGTTTACTTTCTTTTATGGGAGACTCCACTTATGCTGAACCAGACCGGATGGGAAATCTTTTTGTGTATCCTAATCCCTTTAAACCCAATGAGCATGAATATCTCACTTTACAAGGTACGGTACGCGATGCTGATGTGAAAATTATGGATATCAACGGCAAACTTGTAAAAGCTACCACAGCCAACGGCGGCACCGTAATATGGGACGGTAAAGATAAAACAGGTAATCTCGTTAATACAGGTATTTATGTTATTCTTGTAGCAGACAAAACAGGTAAAGTTACAGGGATTACTAAATTTGCGTATATTAGAAACTAACGCTATAAAAACAAAGCCACAGTAGCAAAATACTGTGACTAATGTTTTTTAATACAAAAAAAGTGTTTATGCGTTTTCAACACTTGCTGTAATAATGGCACTTTTTGCCCCCATTGTTCTGCATGCAAGTTGTTTACCGATAAATCTCTTTCCTGACTTAAATGTCTTATTGTAAAACTCTTCGTTCAATACAGGTTTGGTAGTGATATCCGCATTATAGACAAGATTCATAATACCTGCTGCGATACCTGTTGCCAAATAAGAAATAGGAGTATTAAAGTCATGTTTTCGGGCTAAACAATGGTTTCCTTCGTAGTCATTGAATATTTCTACAGTCAGGGATTTGTAGGGTGTAAGTTCACGTATGACGTACGTACCCCAGCCTAATGCATTGATACAAGCAATAATACCATGTATCCAGTCTTCGCGAGATTTTAGAGTAGGTTTAATTAGTGCTTCCCATTCCATAGAGGTCATAATACCTCCCATAGTGTTAAATGCACAGATATGCCCTGCTTCAATGAGTAAATCTTTTACGAGTTCTATACCTTTATTACCGAGTTCTTTGTACATATTTTGCATTAGCCCAAGAGAGATATTGCAGTAATAATTGGCATAGTGTCTTGTAAGTAAAACCCCAAATGCGTCAATTAAACCTGTTTCTGCATTACCAACTAATACCATTTGAGTAAGCGCTTCGCGTATTCCAAGATAATCTACGGGGCTATCAGTGTGATTATGATAAGTATACCCTTCTCCAAGAACACCTTTACCTGCATAATAGTTACACATAGGTTCGGCAGGAGCAGGTAGCTTAACTACTTCAAATTCAATACTATCATGTCCTTTGGATAAGCATTTAGTTTGTTTTACATGATAGGAAAAAATAGGCTGTTTATTGAGATATGCAAATAACGCTCCGATAAAACCTTTGGCAAAATAAGAAACGCCTTCTTTATCTCGTGAAGGAACGGGATGCTTGCTAATATAACCTACGCTATAATGTTCATTTTTAGTGCTTACTTTGCCCCCGTCTACGCTTATTGCGTTTATATTAAGTTTTCCAAAACCAAATAAAGAAAACGCATCTAATAAGCTTTCTAAACTTGCATTTTTTTCATTATTTTTTCCAAATAGTTCTACAAACTGATGATATACTACAAATTCAGCAGATTGAACAAGCAAGGTATCCACGTCAAAGAACTCGCCTGCATCTTTTATGCTGTTTTGTAGGAACAAATTATAGTGATGGCAATGAAAAATCATAGGTTCATTGCCAACCCAGTAGGCATGATAGTCTTTATCGTAACTAGAAGTAAAAGGATGGATATTCTGTTTATTCATGATTTTTAAGCATTTATAGTAATTGAACCTGTATTTTCAAATTTGATTTCTTTTTGATACATTTCCAGAATAAGAAACTGCACTCTTTCTTGTACATCTTGCGGGAGAAATTCGTCTAATTCAAACTCTTTCAGCGTTTTTTGATATCTTTGCAGCAGGTATTTACTAGTGCGCAGCGTTATTCTTTCCCATGCTAACGGTGGTAGCTCTTTTTCAACCCAACTTTTTAAGTCGTATGCAGTTGGGTTTATTCCTTTTTTAGTGGGTAGTTCCTGTTGGTTTTTCTCTTCTTTTCTACCCCACTTAAAAATAGAAAGAATGTTTTTTAGGTAGCTCATAGTAGGTACTTTAAACGTGGATAATAATTTATAGAAATCACGATAAGTAGGTTTTGACAAAAATACATAGAAAAACAATAAAAACAAAGATAAAAGAATTTTTTTGTAACATAAGTAAGAATTATGAATGAGCTTCTTCTATCAGAAATTTTTCCCACTTGTCTTTAAAGTGTAAATGTGTTTTTTTACAAGAGAAAAAGAGTAATTTTTCATTCAAAGTTCCTTCTATACAGTACATATCCTGATATGTAACTTTGAAGAATACTTTTGCATTAGGAGAGAATTGAGAAAAATCTAACACTTTGAGCTCTCCGAACTGTTTTAGGGCTTCCATAAAAGACTTTGTAAGTTCAAAATTTACTTCATAAATTGCTTTAATTTGATTTTTACAATTTTTGCTTTCTGTGTATCTGTACATAATCATAGCACTATTACAAAAATATCAAACAATTTTGAAACCTGCAAGCATGATATCATCAGTTTGTTCTACTGTTGCCATCCATTCTCTACCTTTAGAAAGTAAAAAATTCTCCACATCTGGTCCGGTTTGGTATTTAGTGGTAGCCTGTAAAAAAAGTTCTTTAAGGCGTTTTATGCCTATCGGCTTTTTATTTACTTCATCAAACTGGTCTTTGACGCCATCGCTAAATACCCATACCCAGTCATTAGGTTCTAAAACTATACTGCTATCCTTAAAGTTATGTACCCTCCAAGGTTGTTTTAACTGTAAGCCTTGTTTATGTATTTCTACATCTAAAAATGTGTTTTGGCGCTGAACAAGAAGAGGAAAGTTAGCAGAAGAGTAAAGCAATACACGGCTTTCCTTGTAGTATATGCAGGCAGTCATATCTGTAGAGAAGCTGTCATCAACATTTGGGTTATGGCGGAGTACAAGGTTGACATTTTTATGTACAAGTTGTAAGAGTTCAGTGGGCTGAGTAATATCTTTCCACTCTTTAAATGAACCCAGTGTGTTAATAATAATAACAGAAATTATACCCGAGTTTATTCCATGCCCCATTACATCACCCATAAGGAAAAAGGTTCTTTCCTTTTGAGGATGAAACCAGTACCAGTCACCGCCAATACCTCGCATAGGCATATATATCAAAAAAGAATTTGGATAGACGCGTCTGAATACGTCCACACGGGGAAGCATACCTTGCAAATAACTTTGAGCTATTTTCAAATCTCTCTGATAGTCTTTAAGTAGATTGCTCTCTTCAATACTTTCTAGTTTTTTTTCTGCATCAGCAAGAATAAGCGCCAACATAAAACCTGTTATTTTGTTTTCTTCGTCTCTTCGGGCGACTGCATATATTTTAACCCAATTTGTTGTTTCCTTGAATTTTAGTTTTAGAGTGGCATTAGTTTCTCCTTTTTCAACTAAATCAACAAGAAACTTGTCTACAACATCTAAATCATTGAATAAACTAAAAAAATCAAACGCATTTCTTCCTATAATTTCATTACGTGACATTTGGGTAAGTTCTAAAAATAAATCATTTACTTTTAATATAACAAAACGTTCATCTGTAAGTACAGACATGGCTATTTTATCAATCAGTGAAAATTCGTATTTCATAGTATAGGTTTTGATGAAATTAAAACGTTTCTCAATATCTATGCCAAGAAAGTAATTTTATGATTATTTTTTGTGTATCAAAAGTTATTTACCCGCCTTTGCGTTTGTACCTGTAACCTTGTTTTTGTAAGTATGCTTCTGTTTTGGCACGTACGTCGCCTTGCAAGTGAATTTCACCGTCTTTGGTTGTGCCACCTACGCCGCAAAGTTGTTTTAAGGTTTTGCATAAAGCATTCAGGTCGTTTTCTGTGCCAATGAACTGCGTAATTACCGTAGCTAATTTATTTCCCTTCAATCGTAATAATTCTATACGTAAATCCTGTTTTTCAGGAGGGAGTGTAGTGGTTTGTTCGGTTTTATCTACTTCGGGTTGCCAGTTGGGGTCAGTAGAATAGACAATGTTGTTGTTTTTGTTTTTTTTCATACTTTATGAACATTTTCCTGTTGTATTAAAACGCCCATCATAGCTACAAGAGCAATATCTTCGGCTTTGCACCCACGGGATAAATCCAGCCAAGGGTAACTAAAACCCTGCAATAAAGGACCTACTGCCGTTGCACCGCCGATGCGCTCTGTAATTTTGTATGCAATATTGCCTGCGGCTAAATCAGGAAATATGAATACGTTTGCTTTACCCGCAACAGGACTGTCAGGTGCTTTGCGCTGCGCTACCGCAGGTACAAAAGCGGCATCAAATTGTAACTCGCCGTCAATAATTAGTTCGGGGGTCTGTTCTTTTACTAATTCTATCGCTTGCAATAGTTCATCTACTTTTTCATGTTTTGCAGAACCTTTGGTAGAAAAAGACAACATAGCCACTCTTGGGGTCTCTCCGGTAAGCTTTTGATGTGTATGAGCAGACATAATGGCAATATCGGCTAACTGTTTTACCGTAGGATAGGGTATAACACCACAATCTGCATAGGTAAGCAATCTGCCGTCAGGTAGTGCCATTAAAAATGAGCTAGAAATTGTGCTTACTTTCTTTGAAACTCCCAGAACTCTTAATCCTGCACGTATTACATCTGCGGTAGTATAGACAGCACCGGATACAGCCACATCAGCAATATGGTTTTTAAGCAGATAAGCTCCAAACCACAAAGGGTGTTTGAGCTGATTTTTTGCATATTCCCATGTAAAAGATTTGGAAGCATTGATAAGCAAATAATCCGATATATCTTGTTCGGATATTTCACTGTTACTAATTACTTTGACTATTACTCTTTGGTCGCTAAAGTTAAGGAAGGTGTTTTCTGTAATGAGAATTACTTTTTTTGCCCAATTGCGTTCTACCAGAAGGTGTGCCGCTTGTTGTACGCGTATATCCTCGCCTTCGGTAAGCAGTATCGTTTTTTGTTCAGATTTTGCTTTTTGAATAATATGTTCTAATGCTTTCATGTAAAAATTAAAGAACTTCTGTTACTATCAAATAGGTAAGAATGGCTGAGATTTTATTTTTTTGTGCAAGTTCAAGTTTTTTCTTTAACAGATTAAGCAATATTGCTTTTTCTTTTTCAATGTTGGTTTCTTCAATTACTTCATCGCCATCATTTTTTTCGGTACGGATATCTTTGTTTAGGGAGATATTGATAGTAATGTCCCGTTCCCCTGTTACGCTGATGTCTGTTACTTTTTTAGTTTCATAATTAGCATTGGCAAAGAAAATTTCATACTGACCTTCAGGAATATCTGTAATTTCGTATCTGCCGTTCTCGTCTGTAATACAAGTGAATGCCGTACCTGGGATACTTACCTTCGCCCCCACAAGCAAATCTGCATTTTCACCGTCATATACGGTGCCTCGTATAGCAGACTGAGCAAGTGTTAACTGAGCAGCAAGAATAAAAAACAAGCAAAAAATATAGCGGAGCATACTGTTATGCAAAAATAAAAAATTTACTCATTATTTCACTTCAAAAATAAAAAATGTTTGCATAAGGGCAAAAAACCAAATACTGCCCACGATATTTTGTTCATGTATTCTGTCTGACAGTTCATGCAGAAATTCTGACCATTCATGCACCAATTCTGACAGTTCAGGCGGTATTTTGCGGATACCTTTGTGAAGCATAGTATTTTTGTATCAGCAATGTCGGGAAGATATAGCTAAAATTGAGCAGGCGTAAGGTTGATTCCCCAATGGGTTGAGTCCCTTACGTTTTTTATTTTATAGATAAAAGCAATACAAAACTTTATTTTACGGTGGTTGAATTTGTATTTTTGTGCCTTACTATTGCTTATGGGTATAAGTTCTGTATTAAAAAATCCACTTGTTTGTGCTTATATGACGGGTATTTTAGGGATTCTTGCTTTTCCCCCTTCACCTTTATTTCTGTTAATTTTTGTGTTTTTTATACCATTATTATACAGTCTGCTAAAGCATGATTTTCGGTACAATGGAGTAAAAAAGCCGTTTTTTGTGAAATATGCTACAGGTTTGCTTTGGGTAAGCATTTTATTAGGTTTAGCGTTAGGAATAGTATTAGAAAGCATGGGTATAGAAAAAACTATCGGTTGGATAGCTGGAATTTTACCTGCTTTGTTAGTTGCAAGTTATAATGCAAATTATCATAAATTCAGTGCAATATATCTATCACTCTTACTTTGGAATACAGGTACTTGTTATTGGTTATGTTATGCAAGCGTAGCAGGTGGACTGGGAGCTATATTAGTTAATCCGTTGTTGCAGACTTTACCCGTGTGGTTGTTTTTATATGTTTATTCTAAAACAAATTCTATAAAAGCCTTTGTAGTTTTAGTTTCTGCATGGCTTACCTTTGAATTTTTACATTTCAGGTGGGATTTATCTTGGTCATGGATAAC
>CALIZB010000084.1 GCA_938028625.1 uncultured Bacteroidia bacterium
CACTAATCCATGTTTTTTGGGCATAGCCTGTATCTAAATAATTGAGCATCTCTGCTGTGGTATTGGCATATACTTTTGGACTGTGTGGAGAATAATATGCATTCATTAGTGGAGTAAGTGGCGAAGGAGTACGAGGAAATACAATTTTTTCACTATTATTTTGATTATCAATTTCATACAAGGTTAAGCTATCTATGGTGTTTGAGCTTCTTATTGTGGATAGCAGATACATATATGTATATTTTTTACCAAGATTTTTACGTTGTAAGAGAATATCTGTATCATGAAATTCCACTTTGTAGCCAGGATTATTTGTGTATTGTTGGATGATTGGATAATTTTTTAACATTAAATCTACGGCAACATACTTTTTGGAAGGCATACATGCACTTGTACAAAAATAAATCGTTACAAAAACAAAAACCATTTTATTGCTATAAAAAAAACCAATATCCATAGTTGGATAAAATACAAAGATGACTTTTTTTGTAAAAACATGAACAAAAAAGATGAGAAAAAATGTTTTACTTTGCGCTGAACAATCAATATGAAGTCCTTAACATTCAAAAAATATATCTATCTTACCATAGGCATTGAGTATTTAATAGCATGGATACTATCAAAAACGCACAACACAGGCTTTTCTGGGCATTTTTTTGTCGTAATGAGTTTATTAACGGCTTTTCTATCTGCGTATTCTTATTTCTTTGCGGAGCAAAAAACAAATCCTGATGAGCGTGCAGTATGGCAACGTATAGGAAAAATGGGGTTTTATTTACATGCAAGTGCAGTACTTGGTATAGGAATAGTATTGTTTTATCTCATTCAAAGTCATCAGTATCAATACTTTTATGTATGGAATCATTCTTCTAATGATTTACCTTGGTATTACATGATTTCTTGCTTTTGGGAAGGACAAGAAGGCAGTTTTTGGCTATGGATGTTTTGGCATGCTATTATAGGTTTAGTTTTACTTAAAACAGCAAAACATTTTGAAAGCCGTACTTTATCTATTATTAGTGCTTGTCAATTTGTATTAGCGAGCATGTTGTTGGGAACGTATATTTTAGGTATAAAAATAGGTAGCGACCCTTTTATTCTCATGAAAGATGCTAATCCTGATTTGCCTGTTTACAAAATGAACCCCGATTTTATTCCCAAAGATGGTAAAGGTTTAAATCCGCTTTTGCAAAACTATTGGATGGTTATTCACCCACCTACTTTGTTTTTAGGTTTTGCCCTGATGATAGCCCCTTTTGCCTATGCTATGGCAGGACTATGGAAAAAAGAATATGACACTTGGCTAAAACCTGCTATGCCTTGGAATATATTAGCGGTAGCAGTTTTAGGTTTAGGTATTCTTATGGGCGGATACTGGGCTTATGTAACCCTTAACTTTGGCGGATACTGGAATTGGGACCCCGTAGAAAATGCCTCTTATGTACCTTGGTTAATAGGAGTAGCGAGCATTCATACGATTATCATGTACAAAAATTCTAAAAGCGGACTTCGTACTACCTTTATTCTCATTATTTCTGCATGGATGCTCATTCTATACAGTACTTTTCTTACCCGAAGTGGTATACTTGGTAATAGTTCTGTGCATAGCTTTACAGATTTGGGACTATCAGGGCAATTGTTGTTTTTTATGCTTATCTTTCTTGGACTTTCTGTAGGATTATTAGCATACAGATTTAAGCACATTCCGATAAGTAACAAAGAAATCAAAATTTATCATAGAGAGTTTTGGTTATTTACAGGAGTGGTGATATTAGCATTAAGTGCGTTTCAGATTATTATACCTACGTCTTTACCTGTTTTCAATAAGATATTTGGCGGTAATGCCACTCTTGCAGACCCTATACAGTTTTACAGTCAATGGCAGTTATGGTTAATGGTACTTTTAGCTACGGCTTCTGGTATAGCACAGTGGGTATTTTGGCAAAAAACGGATAAGTCTATTTTCAAATCTTTAATGATGCCTTTGACTATCACTTTTGTAATCACAGCCATCATAATATTATTTGTTATGAAGCCCGAAAACGAACTCACCAATTCTATAGGGCAAGTTACCTATATCAAATACATTCTGCTACTATTAGCCGCTTGTTTTACGATAGTTTCTAATACTATGCTTATTTTTAATATTCTTAAACGTAATTTATCTATTGCGGGAGGTGCGGTAGCGCATATAGGTACAGGTATGATGCTCATTGGTATTTTGTTTTCGTCAGGATATAACCGCATTATCTCTATCAATACCAATGAGAGTGAACTCGGAAAAGGATTTGCTACTCCAAAAGACAGAAAAGAAAATGTACTGCTTATCAAAGACCAACCTCGCCAGATGGGAGATTATCTTGTAACATACAAAGGTGAGGAACAAAAAGGTATCCGTACTACGTATGAGTTAGAATTTCAGCAGGCAAATGGAAAAACTTTCACTTTGTATCCCGTAGTTGATGAAAATCCACGTATGGGTGATGCACCACGTCCTGCTATCAAAAATCGTTTTGGAGCAGATATTTATGTACATGTAACCAGTATTCCTAATCCCGAAGCAAAGAAAAAAGCTATGGAAACCCGAAATTATGCCATTCAGGTAGGAGATACCATAGATACAGGTAAAAGTTATCTTATTTTTGAAGGACTTAATAACAAAGTAAAAATAGAAAATCCTGAACAATATGATATTGCCGTAGGTGCTAAAATTAAGGCAGTAGGCACAAAACAAATAGCAGATTTAGAACCTGTTTATTTGATAGAAAAAAATTCTAATACGCCCACAGGTCAAGATGTAGAATTTAAAGAAACAGGAGAGATTATCCGTTTTATGCAAATATTACCTGAACAGAAAAAAATAGTGATACAAGTAGAACCTACTCGTAGTGTAAATGCTGAATGGGTAGTGATTAAAGCTATGCGCAAGCCCATGATAAATGTACTTTGGATAGGAACAGGAGTACTTTTATTTGGTTTTAGTTTAGCTATTATTCGCAGAGTAAAAGACTACCGAAGAAATACTGAATAAAAGTGCTTCTTGAAGATATACACAATATGTATGTTTAGCACATTTAAAGGACGTTTTATTCTAGTAGTACAAACGCCCCCCAGAAATAAGGGTGCGGAAATTGTTTTCTTACCATCAGTTGTGCTTGTAACAAAGACTTTCTGTGATTTTTGTTTTTGAGATAAAAAGCATAAAAATACGTCATTAGCGCTTGGGTAGCTTCATCATTTACTTTCCAAAGACTGATAATCACAGCTTGCGCTCCTGCAAT
>CALIZB010000085.1 GCA_938028625.1 uncultured Bacteroidia bacterium
TGATGCCAAGTCAGAATATAAACAAGCTGAACTTAACCTTAACCGCCAAAAAGACTTGCTTAAAAATGGTGTAGGCGTTCAGCGTGAACTCGAAGAAGCTGAAACCGAGTTTGAAACCAAAAAGTCTGCCTTGGCTAATGCCTCTGCAGCTTTAAAGATTTTTAATATAGATCCGAATAAAACGGTTTTGGGACAACCACTGATAGTTGAATCACCAATCAATGGAGAAATAATAGATAACAAGATTGTAATAGGTCAATACTTAAAAGAAGATGCTGAACCTATAGCAATTGTAGCTGAACTAAGCAAAGTATGGATCGTTGGACAGGTAAAAGAAAAAGACATTCGCTTTATTCACGAATTGAATGAAGTAGAAGTAAAAATTGCTGCATTTCCAGACCGGGTGATTAAAGGCAAAGTATATCACGTTAATGAAATAGTGGATGAGGAAACCCGAAGCGTTCAGGTTTTAATTGAATGCTATAACAAAGAAAGAAATTTGAAACCGGGTATGTATGTAACGTTGCGTTTCATAGGCACCCCCAAACCAACCATATTAATCTCAACTAAATCAGTTTTACAAATGGATGATAACCAAATTGTGTTTGTTCAAACGGGAAAACATCAATATCAAAAAAGAAAAATAGAAACCGAAAGTACCTCAAATGGAAAAGTAATAGTGAATTCTGGTTTAAAACCCGGAGATACTATAGTAAGTGAAGGTGGAATTTTCTTAATGCAAGCCAAGTAAATAATAAACCAATATAAGTAAAATGATGAATAAACTTATAAGTTCAACAATAGCTAAACGTTGGGTAATCATTGCTTTGTTTACTTTGCTTTGTTTTTTTGGGTATTACTCTTGGCGGCAGCTATCTATTGAAGCCTATCCTGATATTGCAGATGTTACCTCTCAAGTAGTTACACAAGTTCCCGGCCTGGCAGCCGAAGAAGTGGAACAGCAAATTACAATTCCTATTGAAAGGGCACTGAATGGATTGCCTGGTATGCACGTAATGCGTAGCAAAAGCACTTTTGGATTATCTATGATTACCATCGTGTTTAAAGATGGTATAGATGATTACTGGGCAAGAATGCGTATTCAGGAACGATTAAATGAAGTAGAATTGCCATACGGAGCCGTTCCGGGTCTTGACCCCTTGACTTCTCCAATCGGAGAAATATATAGGTATATCATAGAAAGTAACAGCCACGACTTACGAGAACTCACAGAGCTACAAAACTTTGTTATAATCCCAAGAATAAAACAAGTATCGGGTGTGGCAGATGTGACCAACTTTGGTGGCATTACTACGCAGTTTCAAGTGGAACTAGATCCACGCAAATTGGAACAATACAATCTAGCGTTGGGCGACGTTATTGAAACAATTGAAAAAAACAATGTAAATGCAGGTGGTAGTGTATTGCCAAGAGGCGATTTAGGCTATGTAATCAGAGGCATTGGATTGGTGAAAAACTTGGAAGACCTAGGGAAAATTGTTGTTAAAACTGAAATGGGTGTTCCCATTTTATTAAATGATATTGGAAAACTGAAGTATGGAAATCTCGAGCGAAAAGGCGTTTTAGGTTATACAGACAGAACCAGAAATTATTCTGAAAGTATTGAGGGAATTGTTTTGCTTTTGAAAGGGGAAAATCCATCCAAAGTATTAGAAGGTATAAAAACTGCTATTGATGAACTCAATACAGAAACATTACCTGAAGGCGTAAATATCCATACTTTTTTAGACAGAACCGAATTGGTAAACACTACACTTAATACGGTATCGCATACCCTACTTGAGGGTATGCTTTTGGTGATTGTCGTTTTGATTATTTTTTTAGGTAGTTGGCGTGGTGCTTTATTAGTTGCAATTACCATTCCTATCTCTTTGTTGATAGCATTTATATTAATGAAGTTTACCAACATTCCGGCTAATCTACTTTCATTGGGTGCAATTGATTTTGGAATTATTGTAGATGGAGCCATTGTGATGATGGAGTCTATACTAAAAAAACGAGAGGACAACCCGAATGAAGAATTGAATGAAAAAAGTATTTCGAAAATAGCTTCACAAGTAGCTAAACCTATATTTTTTGCTACCATCATTATTATTACAGCTTACCTTCCTTTGTTTGCATTTGAAAGAGTAGAGAAAAAACTGTTTACACCCATGGCATTTACAGTTGGGTATGCCTTGTTAGGTGCTTTGACGGTGGCTTTGTTGCTCATACCGGGGCTCGCTTATGTAACTTATCGCAAACCACAGAAAATGTATCACAATAAGTGGTTAGAAAGATTGACAAACGCCTACCACAGCCGAACGAAAAAAATAATACAGGCACCTAAAAAGGTATTTTTGCCTTTAGGTATTATTCTTTCAATGGCAGTAGCATTAACGTTTTTTGTGGGTAAAGATTTCTTGCCCCCTTTAGATGAAGGCTCTATTTGGCTGCAAGTACAATTGCCACCCGGCATATCGGTAGAAAAATCAAAAGAAATGAGTGATACCCTTAGAGCAAGGACTATAAAATATCAGGAAGTAACCTACATTATGGTGCAAGCAGGAAGAAATGATGATGGCACTGACCCCTGGACTGCGTCACATTTCGAAGCATCGATTGGTATAAAACCATATAAAGAATGGCCAAGAGGTAAAACCAAATATGATTTGATTGAAGAATTAGCAGAAGAATATAAAACATTGCCCGGCTTTACAGTTGGTTTTTCCCAACCGATGATTGATGGTGTAATGGACAAAATTTCCGGAGCGCACAGTGAACTGGTAGTAAAAATATTTGGTGATGATTTTAAAGAAACCAGAAGAATTGCGGAGGATGTAATAAAAACCTTAAAAACCGTTCGGGGAGCAGTTGATATAGCCATGGATCAAGAACCACCCCTGCCCCAACTACAAATACACGCAGACCGGGATAAAATAGCTCAGTATGGTTTAAATGTATCTGATGTGGCAGAGCTCATTGAAGTTGCTATCGGTGGGAAATCTATTTCAAAAGTATTTATCGGCAATAAAGTGTATGATATTATTTGTCGATACAATGAAGAAAGCAGAAACACGCCCGATAAAATTGCCAATCTGATGCTGACATCTGGCACTGGTGCAAAAATTCCTTTATCGCAAGTTGCAGATGTAAAATTAAGTACCGGTGAAAGTACCATTACAAGAGAAATGAATAAAAGGCATTTGACGGTGAAATTAAATATCAGAAACAGAGACTTAAACTCATTACTCAAAGAAGCACAAAGCAAAATTGAAGAGAATATTCAATATGATCACAATCTATATCATATAAAATGGGGCGGGCAATTTGAGAACCAAGCCAGAGCATACAGCCGACTTGCTGTTATTGTTCCCTTAGCATTGGCAATTATGTTCATTTTGCTATATGGTGCATTTGGTTCATTTCGTCAGGCGGGTTTGCTAATGAGTATTGTTCCTTTAGCCCTATTTGGGGGGATGCTGGCACTCAATATACGGGGTATGTCCTTGAATGTGTCTTCTGCAGTAGGATTCATTGCTTTATTTGGAGTTGCCATCCAAAACGGGGTAATCATGATTTCGCACATAAATAATTTGAGGAAGCATGGAATGGAATTATTAACGGCTGTTATTCAAGGAGCTGTAGACCGTTTTCGCCCAGTGCTAATGACCGCAACAGTAGCTGTGCTTGGTCTACTTCCCGCATCATTAGCAACAGGCATAGGAAGTGATGTACAAAGACCACTAGCTACCGTAATTGTATATGGCTTGTTATTTTCCACGATAATTACCTTATATGCTTTACCTGCTTTATACTATATGATAGAACGTAAATGGGGAAACAAAGCCATAGATGCTGAAACGAAATATAATAGCAATGATTAAGTTAGTGATAGTCATTAAAAAAAATAAAAACGATGAGATTTAAAAAAAATAACATTCTAGTGATGATGATGTTTATTCTTAATTCATCATTCTTAACTCATAATTGTTTCGCACAAGCGGACACAACATTTACAAAACAACCCATCAATTACTCAACTTATATAGAGTTGGTGCGGAAAAATAATTTAGGTTATGCTGCCGAAAAGTTTAATCTGGATATTGCAGAAGCCAATATCCTAAGTGCAGGTATTTTTCCTGACCCCGAACTCAATATCGGTTGGTTTGACAATGGGCATCACAGAATGAATATGGGATATGGGTTTAGTTCAGAAATAAGCTGGACATTGGAATTAGGTGGTAAACGAAAGGCAAGGATAGATGTAGCTAAAAGTGAAAATGAATTGACGAAATACCTTTTACAAGATTACTTCAGAAATTTACGAGCAGATGCCACTTTAAATTTTTTGATTGCCTTGCAAAACAAATTAATATTAGATGTTCAGTTAAACTCCTATCAAACAATGAATCAATTGGCAAAATCCGATAGCATTCGTTTTAAGTTAGGTTCAATAACACAGTTAGATGCAAGACAAAGTAAACTGGAAGCAACAACAATGCTTAATGAAGTGTATCAGGCGGAAGCTGACTGGAAAGCTTCATTGGTAAATTTATCAATGTTTTTAGGTAGTAAGCAAATAGATACTCTATTTATAGCAAATGGCGATTTCAATCGCTTTGACCGTAGTTTTAATTTGCTTAGCCTGATTACATCAGCTCAAAATAATCGCGCAGATTTATTAGCAGCTCTACAAAACAAAAATCTATCGCAAAATTTGTTGAAACTTGCGCAAGCAAACCGCATAATTGATTTGGGATTAACCGGTGGTATTGAATATGCTTCTTATGCAAGAAATGTAATAGCACCCACTCCTTCATTTACAACTTTAAATGTAGGCATAACCATCCCTTTAAAATTTTCAAACAACCGCCCAGGAGAATTGAAAGCTAACTATTACAAAACCTTACAAGCCGAAACACTATATCGAGAAATAGAACTTCAAATTCAAATTGAAATCATACAAGCCTATTTTAACTATTTGGCTCTACAAAAGCAAGTTCAACAATTTAATAATGGCTTATTAGCCGAAGCGAAAGCAGTCTTGGATGGTAAAATATACAGTTACCAGAGAGGAGAAACATCTCTATTGGAAGTGTTAAACGCTCAACGAACATATAATGAAGTGCAAAAATCCTATTATCAAACGCTATACAACTTTGCAGCAGCATTGGTGGAGTTGGAACGTGCAGCAGGTATTTGGGATATTGACTTCTGATTTCTAATTTCCATAACTGCCAATCTGAATTCAGAAACTTGTTTAAGATTGAAAAAAAAATAAGAATGCTAATAAATAAATTGAAAATGAAAATTATAACAACTATCACACTTATAATGCTTTTTAGCATTTCTACATTAGCCAATAACAAGGAGACTGCTAAAGACACAACCTCTAAATTTAGCAATGAAATGCTTAACATAGGGAAAGTTACCTTTGGTTTAAAAGCTGGTTATAACATCAGCAATTTATATGGCAGTGAAATAGACTATATTTTTGCTGATAAACAAATAGATTGGGTTTCGGGATTTCACGCTGGAATTGTTGTAAATACCCAAGTGAATAAATATTTTTGGCTCAAACACGAATTGTTTTTTAATCAGCGTGGTGCAGGTGTAATGCTAAACGACAGTATTAACGGTATTTACTCCTCTAAGATGAGAACCTACTACCTTGATTTATATCCTATAAGTCCTACATTCCATTTTAAAGGTTTTCAACTTTATGCAGGTCCTTATTTTAGTGCATTGACAGTGGCAACCATTCAAAGAAAAGATGAGCTTGGAAATTTTTACACCGATAAAAGCATTTTTGGAGATGCAAGCAATGATGAAAGCGAAAAAAAGTATCTGCAAAAATTTGATTTTGGAATAAATGCAGGAATTGAATATCAGTTTCCATTTGGATTGTTAATAGGGGTAAAATATACACACGGCTTTACAGATGTATTTCAGTATGCCAATAGCTATACTTTGCAGGACACAAAAATAGACAACATAAAAATTTATAACAGG
>CALIZB010000086.1 GCA_938028625.1 uncultured Bacteroidia bacterium
GCAAAAACTCAAAACAGTAAAAGTGGATTTGTATTTGGAAACTCAAAATGCTGAAATTCATTTGTTTGACCTTAAAACCGCCAAACCAAACATCAGTAACTTTAAAGACTTCAAAAGAACATTGTTAGAGTGGGTTGCCATCATTTTAGCCCAAAATCCAACTGTACAAGTTCATTCTTACATTGCTATTCCTTACAATCCTTATTATCCCGAACCCTACAGCGTTGGACATTGAAAGGAATGTTGGATTTGCCCCAAGAGTTGAAAGTAGCCGAAGAATTTTGGAATTATTTGGGTGGTGCAGGTGCATTTGAAGACTTATTAGACTGTTTTGAATTAGCGGGTTTGGAAATGCAACAGGAAATAGATGCGTATTTCAGAAAGTTTAAGTAAAATATCAAAACAGGTTATATTTCTTTTTTATCCAAAAAATCCTTGACTAAATGAGCTTTATAGTTTCCTACTAATTTTGCTATTGCTTCAAGGGTAGCTTCTTTAATTCCTTTTACTGAACCAAATTCTTGTAAGAGTAATTTTGCTGTATTCTCACCTATTCCGTTTATATTTAATAGTTCTGTTCGGATAGTTTTTTTAGAACGAGTATCTCTGTGAAACGTAATTGCGTATCTATGTACTTCATCACGAACTTTTTGAATAAATTTTAAGCTAATACTTTTTTTATCTATATGTAAAGGAACAGGGTCGTTCTTGAAGTAAATCTCTTCTAATTTTTTGGCAATGCCTATTATTGGAATATCTAATTTTAACTCTTCCAATACGTTTACTGCGGCGGATAGCTGTCCTTTTCCACCATCTACAATAATAAGATTTGGGAGTTCTTCTTGATTTTGTATAGCTTTGGAATATCTACGAGTAAATACTTCACGCATAGTAGCAAAATCATCAGGACCGGAAACTGTACGAATATGATAACGGCGATAATCTTTTTTAGACGGACGGGCATTTTTGTACACTACCATAGCCGAAACAGGATTTGTACCTTGTAAATTAGAGTTATCAAAACATTCTATATGTGTGGGCAGAACAGGTAAATGTAAATCTTTTTGTAAAGTTTCTAGAATTTCTTTGTAATGGTATTCAGGGTTAATTTTTTCATAGTTAGCAAGTTGTTCGTTCATGGTATAAGTAACATTTTTAAGCGAGAGTGCCATCAATTTATACCAATCAGACTCTTGCTCTTCCAAAGGAATGATGTTATCTATTCTTTTACCCAAAGTTTCATGAATGGTAATAGGAACATTAGTAATAATTTTTACGGCATCAGTATCATTTTTTTGCCACTCTTCAAAAATAACGCGGTTAAGTACGTCTGTATCAGATTCGTCTAATGCTTTTTTTACTTCAATGGTTTTGGCTAAAATTACTGTTCCTTCCACTACTTTAAGAAAATTGACAAAAGCAAATTTTTCATTGCTCATTACGGTAAATACATCTACATTGCTGATTTCTTCTGAAACCACAGTAGATTTATTCTTGTAATTTTGTAAGAGTTCATATTTTTCTTTGATGAGATTAGCTTTTTCAAATTCTAATTTAGCCGCATGTTCAAACATTTGATTTTTAAGGCTTTCTAGTACTTGTTTTGTGTTTCCGCTGAGAATTTTCTTTACGTATTCAATATTCTGGATGTACTCTTCATGGTCTTGCAAACCTACACAAGGGGCTTTACACCTGCCAATATGATATTCTAAACAAGCTCTGAATTTTTTTGCCGCAATATTGTTTTCAGAAAGATGATAACTGCATGTACGCAGATACATAGTTTTATGTAATACTTCGGATATGGTGTACATAATTCTGCTGTTAGGATAAGGACCGAAGTACAGAGAACCGTCATTAACTCTTTTGCGCACTACCATTAGGCGAGGAAAAGGTTCATTTTTTATACATAAAAACGGGAATTGTTTGTCATCTTTGAGTAAAATATTATATTTAGGCTGATGTTGTTTAATGAGATTATTTTCTAAAATAAGGGCATCTAGCTCGGTTTCTGTAATAACATAGTCAATATCTGCGATTTGCCGTACCATAATTCGTACTTTTGGATGTTGATTATGGCTAGCGGTAAAATAAGAATTTACTCTTTTGCGCAATGATTTTGCTTTACCGATATAAATAATTTTACCTTCTTGATTATAAAACTTGTAACAACCTGGGGCTAATGGTAGATTTTTAGCTTTGTCTATTACACTTTCGCTGAGTATAACTTCGTTTTTGTCCATGCGTAAAGGTAATAATGTTTTACCTTATTTTTTAGTTGCAGAAAACTTAAAGGAGTCCCATATCTTATTTACGTAAGGCATCCAGTGGTCATAATCGTCATGTAAAGCAGTATAGATGAAAGTCCATATTTTTTTGTTCTGAACCGCATAAAGTTCACTGCATTTTACCTCATGTCCCATTTTATTTTTGGTAAGGTATACAATGCGCACCGCAGGAATATCCTTAAATACGGCTTTTTCAACAGCTAATACTTTGCTTCCTGCTATTTTTTCTATGGAACTTAATTTTTTGCGTGCATAAGCATTAGCTATATCAAATTCTTTGAGAGTATGCTCTGAATGGTGGATTGGGTGTGCGGCAATTTGTACCAAATCTTCAAATTTGTCTTTGGCGTTTGTTAACTCAGAGCGGGCAGACCATACGTACCCGTGTACATGTATAATCTGCCAGCTTGAAGGATAATTCACCGAAAAGTTGTGTTTTTCATCAGTGTAGGTTTCAAACTTTTCCTGTGCCTGCACAAAAGCAGATAAAAACCCTAAAAAGAATATGAATATGCTTTGCCATTTCATTGCACAAAAATAGTAATTAAGTAAATACAATCCAAGTTATGAAGTTACCCGTGTGAATGACGTTTCTTTACCTTCTTCTACAAGAATTAACTTATCAAAATTATTATTTTGCGAAGGTATAAGAATCTTTACTTTCTTTCCTTTGTAGCTACCTGGATATACCATATAAGTTCCATCTTCTTTTTTTACATCTTGACTATTAGGGTTAACATTGATTATTTCATCTAAAATTTCCATTTTTTCACCTAAAAGAAAGGGTGCAAATACAGGACCGCCTGAACTAGTTAATATCCTGTTATCACTTGAAACAAAAAATGAAGCAGGAACAAGTTTTTTACCATTTATAGAAATATCTCCCATGATGGGAAAGATAATTTTTATCTGTTTCTCTGTTCCTTTTATTTTAGCTACTACTACGTCATTATCCCCTTGATTTTTATCTGATACAATTTCACAATCTTGCAGTTTATGGTCGCTTATATCTTTGAAATAAATAGATTTACGTTTGAAAGTTGTTTTATCTAATTCCAAAGCAAGTAATTGATAGCCATCTTTTTGCTTTCCATAATAAGTATATGTATCTTTAGGTATATCTATTCCTAATTTGTCCGCAACCGTAGGTTGTTTTTTAGGTTCTTCTGTTTTTCTGACGGTATCTTTTTTTATACTGTCTTTTTGCTCGTTTTTAGGCGATTTTTTGCCGCAGGATACGAGAATGAACATAGCAAATATGCTTGAAATACAAATGATTTTATTTTTCATGGTGTAAAAATAAATATATCCATATTTAGACCCACACAACAAATTTGTAGAAATGGTATCGGATTTTATGAAGAATATAACAACTTTTATGAACGTTTTCTGAAAAAAAGCATCTTGTAGAAGTCTTTGTCTGGTTTTACAAAAGCCTAAAAATATCCTACAACTTTATTGATAGCGTTTGCGTAATATTACACAAAAAAAGCGTATTCTTTTTATCAACTTTTTATATTTTTGTCAAGGTATGCAAAATACATTCAAATTTCAATTTCCCACTGACGTAGAAACACTCGGCGTGGTAGAAAAATTTATTGAAGATACTCAACATCTATGGAATATTTCCGAAGAGGCTTATGGCAATATTATGGTAGCAGTGAGCGAAGCGATTAATAATGCTATTTTTCATGGTAACAAATTAGATAAGACCAAACATATTTATTTTGAAGTAAGCCATACACACAATACAATTACCTTTAAAATTTCTGACGAAGGCACAGGATTTGACCCCAACAATTTGCCAGACCCTACTTCTCCTGAACGTATCATGGAACCTGGCGGAAGAGGTATTTTTTTAATGAAAGCTCTTGCAGATACTGTAGAATTTTTGGAAAACGGAAAAACAGTGCTACTCAGTTTTAACCTTAAAAAAGAAGTTTTTTTGTAATTTCTGCATTTTTTAATGCTTCTTTTCACAATTTTGTGCGGTGAAACGTATTTTCAAGTACCTGCGATTTTTATTATTGCCTTTGAGTGCTGTATATTATGCTATAATGGGCATCAGAAATCTTTTTTATGACATCAGAATATTCAAAACTCACCGCATACCTCACACAAAAATTATAGCTGTGGGCAATATCTCCACAGGAGGAACAGGAAAAACCCCATTGGTACAGTACATTGCTCATTTTTTACATTCCCAAAATAAAAAAATAGCCACTTTAAGCAGAGGATACAAACGTAAAAGCAAAGGTTATTTACTTGCCAAAGATTACACTACTATTTATCATACAGGCGAAAGTATCGGTGATGAACCTACGCAATATGTGCATAACTTACCTTTTGCCGCAGTAGCAGTATGCGAAAAAAGAGTAACAGGTGCTGTTGAACTCGTTCGGTCCCTTACTCCTGATGTTATTATATTAGATGATGCTTTTCAACATCGTGCCATAGTGCGAGATATAAATATTGTAGTATTAGACTACAATAGTCCCCCTTGGAAGGATTTTATCTTGCCCGCAGGAAACCTTAGAGAACCTTTTATTAGTATTGAAAGAGCAGATATAATTATCATAAATAAAGTAAAATACGAAGCTGATGTACAAAAAAAACTTGCTTTGTTTGAAAAATACATTAACAACATTAAACCTAATTTGCCTATATGTGTATGCTCTTATCAACCTAAAAACCTGATAAACATCGTTACAAATGTACAGGTATCTACTTACAACTTGGAACAAAAGCGAATATTTGCTATTTGTGGTATTGGAAATCCTGATTATTTTATTGCACAATTAGAAGAACTCAAAGCCGAAGTGCCTACTGTATTAACGCTCAAAGACCATCGCAATTTTGATGAGGATATTCTCCAAACGATAGAAAATGAAGTAAAAATCCTTAATCCTGACTATATTATTTGTACAGAAAAAGACTTTTACCGTTTCAGATATACTGATGCGTATGATATACTGAAAAAATATACAAATTTTTATTATATGCCTATTGAGATTGCTTTCTGGCGTGAAGATGAAGCAAAACTTAAAAATTTTCTAATTAAAAAATTATCTGAACACTGAAATTGGTATTTTTGGTATATGAAAATTCTGCATTTGTTTCTTTTTTTGCTTTTTATATTCAGCAATACTTTTGCACAGTTAGACAAGTCTGTGACACAAATAGGACTTACAGGAAAAATGAATTATAATTATGAAACACAAGGTACGCACAGCCAGTTTGGCATGGAATTTTTAGTACCATTGGGAGAAAAAGTAAATCTGCATTATAGTTTTTCTATGGGAACAAATGAAAAACAGAGATATGCCGCATACACCAGTCTAGGTATGTATGCAGGAGGGTGGGTAGCCGCAAGAGCAACGAGAAATTCGGCAAATTGAGGAGATTGGTTAGGTTTATTTCTTATTATCTCTCTACTTATGCCTGAGGGAGTATCCGTTCATGTTCCCGTAAATCAAAATAAAACTATTTACTTTACGCCGTATATTAAGCCTTTCGGTACAGATTACAACTTATACAATGATTTTCGGTGGAATTATTGCGCTAGTGCAGGTACGCGTATAGGTATTTTTGCTTCTAAAAACGTCATGGTTGCCCCTGAGATAGGTGCAAAATACACAGTTCAGCATCCATCAGGTACGGGAGGACGTACTAATATTTTTGCAGGAATAGGTTTGTGGTTTCAAATGAAAGGAGAACAATAATGTATTTTTACTTAAACTTGATATAGTATTTTGTAGAGTCGCTAATATATACCATAGTGGTATCACTTACTCTGCTACTAAACAAACCATATCCACCATTGATATTAGTATATTCAGGTTTAGTTTCTTGAAAACCGTTATCAGGTGCGTTTACACGCATATAGTCGTAGAGTTCTTTACCTGCACCTGTAATTTTGAAAATCAACTTTCCTGCATAGTATTCTTTATTAGTACGTTTAGACTCAGGTAAGAGTGAATTAACCAAATCCGCAAATACATCTTCGGGAATAGGATAAATATATTCTGTACCATTGGATTGAGGTACAAGATTTCTACCTAATACCCAACGAATCGTATCATCAGTAAAAGTATTAGTAATAAAATCTTTATAGGAGTATAAGAAAATACCTTCAATATCCACAGCTTTAACGCTGTTTCCTGAAAAATTATAGCGCATAGTATTCTTTTTTTCTAAACGTAAAGTAGTAGCACTTATGGGAAAAGTGATATTTAATCCATTACTTAAACTGATTCTTGTAGAAGTAATGCTTTTGCCATCGGGCAGTTCTGCATAAAGTTCGTACTGTAAAGCAGGATTAAGTGCAGTAGTCGTAGTCCATACAGTTTCTGTGGGATAAAAACTACCTGTTGGTTTATTGATTACTTCGGGAGTGAGAGTAATAGTTTGTGCTAACGCACCTGTATTATTGTATCCTTTTAATAAAACTGTGGCATTATTTATACTCAAATCATTATTTTTTGCGTATTCAATTGCATTTCCTTCTACCAAAAAGGCTTTATACAAACGAATATATTGTTTGGATTGAGTAGGGTCTAATAACCCGTAGGTTACAAGTATTTCTTTTTTCTCCGCATTTACCTTAAAATCCGTAGAACAAGAAGATAAAAACCCAATAAGTGCAATTATAGCAAGAATAGCAACTAACTTAAACTTCATACAGCAAAAATAGGAATTTTACTTTATTTTGAATATAGCAATACAGCATTTTCATACTTATTTGGTCATATTTTGTTTTTTCTGTATCCAAACCCAGCCTGCTATGCCTATCAGAATGAGAGAAAACGACAGTATTTCAGCTTGTGTAATTTTTAAGCCAAAAATGTTATAGGGAATATTTACCCGTATTTTTTCAATAAGAAAACGTTCTATACCATTGACAATAAGATAAATACAGAAAAGTACTCCGTGATGTAGTTTTAATTTTCTACCAATAAGTAAAAGAATTAGTCCTAAACTAATACCTAAAATAGCTTCCCATAAAGGCGTAGGATATACATACCCTGGAGTTTCACCTAATACATTATTTGGATAGTTATAGGCATAAAACCAATCAGGAAAAATTTTGAAAAAAGCAGGTTTGTTGGCATAGCAAGCCGCTGTACCATCGCCTACTTGAATGCCCCAGTCCCCGTCACCTGAAATGTGGCAGCCTATGCGTCCTACTCCGTATGTAGCCATTAACCCAGGCGCGGCGGCATCTAAATAAGGTAAAACGGGAATTTTATATCTTCTGATGTAATAAATAACAGATATTGCACCAAAAATTAAGCCTCCGTAATAGGTTAAACCGTCAAAAGCAATGAGACTTTGCAGAGGGTGCTTGATAAAATCGTCCCAAGTTTCTAAAACAGCAAAAATTTTAGCCCCCAAAATACCTGAAACTGCCGCAATAAAAATGACATTTCCCATTAAATCATGCGGATATGCGTCTTTCTTTTCTTTTTTAGGCTTTATACCTTTGTACTTATAGTATTCGTATCCCTTGTATAAACCCATAAGGAGTATTCCCACAAACAGTCCACCGAAAGAACCTTCTGTACTCAATAAAATCTGTTGCGGGTTTGCATTAAAAAGAGCATAATTCGTAAACACATAGCCTAATTTGTATCCTAATACAGCACCAAGAACAAAGTTAATAAAAATATCGGTTTTTGAAGGTTCACCTCCTGTGGTATGGGTAATTTGAAAAGAGGAAAAAATTCCAAGTTTTGCTTTGCGTTTGAGTTCATAATAAATCATGAAATAAGCTGTAACGAAGCCCATTGCCATCATAAAGCCAAAACTCTGTATGGGCAAAGGCAATTCAAAGCCGAATAAATCTTTGGTAAGGTCAGAGATACGAGGGTACAAGGTAGAATTAAATTTTAACCTTGCAAAAATAGGGTTTATCTGTAAAAAAGCAAAAGTCGTTTAGAATAATTACACATAAATACTAAGCAATACTCTTTGAAAAAATTTCTTACAGCCTGATACCTATAACCAGTATATCGTCAGTCTGTTCGTGTTTGCCTTTCCATTCCAAATGTGTGTTTAAGAGTTGTTCTTTTTGTTCATTCATGGGCAAACTTGCATTTTGTTCTAATAGCATTTTCAATTTTTTGGTCATAAATTTCTTTCCTTCTGTACCTCCAAATTGGTCTGCATAGCCGTCAGAAGAGATATAAAAACTATCGCCTGCATTGAGAACAAAAGACTTGGCGGTAAATTCCTGTTCCCCATACTGATTGCCCCCGATGGGAAATTTATCTCCCTTAATTTCTTCCAAAATGCCATTTTGAACAAGGTAAAGCGGGCGGTTTGCACCTGCAAAAACGACTTCTCTTTTTTCTACATGGATAGCACATAAAGCTATATCCATACCGTCACGGGGTTGGTTATCTCCGCTTGTACCCATACGATTTAGAGTTTCATTCAATTTAAGGTGTAGCTGATTAAGAACTTCATCAGGCATTATATGTAAATTTTCTGCCATAATCTGATTGAGTAAAGTGTTTCCCATCACGGACATAAACGCACCAGGCACACCGTGTCCTGTACAGTCTACAGCGGCAATGTAAACCCAGTCGTTTTTTACCTTGAACCAATAAAAATCTCCTGAAACAATATCTTTACCTATAAATAATACAAAAGAGTTCGGCAAATAGGATTGTATAGTTTCTATAGGCTGTAATAAAGAAAATTGTATTCTTTTAGCATACTCAATACTATCTAAAATGTCTTTGTTCTTTTGTTCTACAATAGCTTTTTGTTCAGAAAGCGCTTGATTGATTTTATCTAATTTTAAGCGGAGAATAATTTCATTTTTAGTGAGTTTGTAACGACTGTTTAAGAGTACAATAGAAATGATAGATACTAATATCAAAAGCATTCCACCATTAATTATGATTTTGTCTGCACTTATAGAACCAAAAAAGTAAAAACACAGTACTGTAACCACAGCCGTAATACTTGTAACTATCACAGAGTATACTGGTTTCCACAACAGCATCATACCTGCGCCTATAAATGGCGCCATGAAAGCAAAAGTTTGGTTCATGATTTTGGCTTCATCTAATACACTGTACATGTATGCATTTTGTAAGCCTAAACCCATGAAAGGTACAAATATGACTTGGTCAGGGTTTAGCTTTAATTTTTTCCTTAGTAAAAGTGTAATGAGTGTAGCTGTAGATACAATCACTCTCAATACCAAAAATGTTTGCCAATGGTTAGGTGCTATAAAATAATCTCCTATACCAAAAATAAGGTTAAATACTACAGCTACCCAACTAATAGGAATATGATACCGTTCCGCAGATTTTTCTAACTCTGCTTTCCATTCGTGTTCTTGTATGATAGAATGTGGCATATTCTAAATATGAAATTAGTTCAATAATACGAATAAAATACAATAGTTAGATTTGTTAGTTCAAAATAAAAATAAAAAACCAAGATTCTACCTACTTAATATCAATGATTTCTAATTCTGTTCTACGGTTTTTAGCTCTACCTTCGGGGGTTTTGTTGTCCTCAACAGGTTTGGTACTGCCAAAGCCGCGGTAGGTAAGCATAGTTTTATCTACCCCCTGACTAACAAGATAGTTCATCACGGATTTTGCCCGCCTTGAAGACAAATCCATTAAAAATTCAGGTGCAGTTCCTTGAACACCGCTGTCTGTATGCCCGTTTATGGCAATAGTATAGTTTTTATGGGTTTGTAAAAAAGGAACTACAGCATTAAGGGCAATTTTTGAACTGTCTTTGAGTATATCACTGTTAGGTTCAAAGTAAATGTTGGGTAAAGTAATTTTAGAACCTTTTTCTAATTTTTCTACAATTATGATGTAAGGTTCTGAATTGCAATTTATTTTCTTCCAAACAGGAAAATACCCATTAAGTTGTATTTCTATCTCTTGATATGTATTAGGTTTAAGTTTGAGGATAATTTTACCTTCTTTATCTGTTTGGTAAGCGCTTTGGTTTATATTTACTTTTGCGTCTGTAATTTTATGCTGATTCTTATCTGTAAAAAGAAGGCTGATGGTGCATTCCTGATTAGGTTCATTTTTTTTGACATCAACGACAATGTTATTTTCGTTTTTTTTATCCTGAAAAGGAAATATTTTTGAAAACGGCACATACTTCTGAGTGGGTAAGGTGCTGGTTTTGATAACGCATATTCTGTCTATATATGTGTTGTAATGTTCTCCCTCCACAATTTTTCCTTCATCTGTATATCGCCATGATTTTGGATAGGTATCCATGGAGGAAACAGCCTGTAAGGTTTGGGACATGTTTTCGTGAGAAAGGGGGTCTTGTGTAAGTTTTTTATGAACAATAGCTACATAATCAGGATTAAGTTTGAGAAAATCATCTATGGCTTTAAGTTTGGGCAGGTTAAAGAAAGCGGTTTCTTTGGTGTAAAAAAAACTGATACATTTTCGGCGTGCTGTATCCAACGGATAGAATGTAACAAAATGCTTTACCAGTGTATCCTTTTTAGTAAGGTTTATATTGTGAGGAAAAATAAAAACATCACAGATGGGTTCATAGCCTTTTTTGGTGGCAGTTATGAGATAGCGATTAGTGGTAATCGCTTGGGTAAAACTATCTATATTGTTATTAGTGTATAAAATTTGATTAGGTATTCCTTTATATAATTTAACCTCTGCAAATTCTCTTTCTCTATCGTTCTTTCTTTTGGAACTTCGGACTACCACAGCAAGAGTTTTCTGAAAATTAAATATTTTTACATTTGGGTCAAAAGGTTTATCTTTTTCACTTTTACTGCCGCATTCTTTGTCTTTTTTGCTGATACACACATCATCAATGTAATAGTAGGATTTTGCATTGTTGTAAGTAAGGGCTGTATCTTTTACTTTGGCAAGCAGGGTATTGTGTTGTTCGTCAAAATTACCGATAACAAAACTGCGTTCTCCCCCTGAAGCTACATATTTCTGTTCAAACCTTTGCCAACCGTCTGTGCTTGTAAAAAACTGATTTCTAGGGTTTCTAACTTGTGGATTTACATAGATTACCCCATCATATCCTCCATCTCCATAACTAAATCTTTCTTCCGTACTAAAATACACTCCGATATTACTGGTAGCAAAAACACTATTCTTGGCTAAATTAAGATAAAAAGACACAGTATAAGTTTTTCCTTTTATCATAGGTTCAGATAAAGTTCCTTGAATATATTCTCTGTAATTATATAGACTCATAGTATAAGCATAGAATCCCCCGCAAGAGTACCCTGTTCGTGGGACAACACTATTACTGCCAAATTGTGCAAATTTTACTCTATGTTGATTATTGTGGTGGTCGCATGTACCTTGGGGCGTTGTACTGTCCCAAAAAGGAACTTGTGCAAGTTTAAGATAAGGTATATTAGAATAATCTTTAAGGTCTTTTTCTTCTATAAAATGCTTAAAATCCTCAAATCCGGGGTTAAGCACCAAATTTTGTGAAAAAAGTCTTAACGAGATAAAATACACAACAAAATAAAAAAAATAGAATTGTCTGAAACCGCATATTTACAAATATAACAAAATAAAATTCCCACAACTTTTTTGAGTTGCGGGAAGAAAAAGAATCTTTTATTTTTTAGTACCTGTGTTCTTTTCTTTTTGTTTTTCGGATTGAACCTTAACTGTATCTTTAATTAACGTTTCAGGCTTTTCAGGTTCAGGTTTAAAGAAATTTGGATTAGCTTTTATCATCTGTATATATTGTTGATATTCTGCGTCTCCTGTTTTCTGGTAGAGATATTCTGCAATCTCAAGCGCTTTGTTAGTATTCCCTGCTTGTCCATAAGTACCTATCATATATGCAAGAATACTTTTATGACGCTTATAATCATTACTTTCAGGTGGGTATTTATCTAATGCTTTTTTACATATCTGTTCAGATTCTTTGCGAAGTTTTTCTGCATTAAGTTTGTCATCACATTTTTCATAGATATCAGCATTAGAGAGCATAGCAAAAGCGTCCATAGTTACGCAGTTAGAGGGCATAAGTGCAAGAGATTTTTCTAACACGGCTTTGGCTTCTGTCTTGTTGCCTTTTTCAATATACGCATTAGCCAAACGATAGTAGATATTCCTGTAATTAGAAACCATGTGTTGTGCCTGTTCATCAAAGTACAGTTTTGGATTGTTAAGTCCTCTATAACGGAATTTTTTGTCTAATATATTTCGGGTTCTTTCTATATCTACTCTACCGCTATTATCTGAGTTACGAATAGGTACAAAACGATAGCACATACCTTCTACCTGAAAATACGGTTGCATAGAAGTAAGCAAACCTTCAATAGGTACAGTCATGGATACGTATATGGGGCGTTTCCAGCCTTGCTGTGCATTGTTCTGAATCATGTTCAAGAGCATTACATCATCTTTAATAAGATGTCCTGTACCGTTTTTCTCACCACGCGGGGTAACCGTCCACTTGAATACGTCAGGTATTTGGTTATCTTTAATATCACTACTTACTTGCTTACG
The DNA here is from genome assembly GCA_938028625.1 of uncultured Bacteroidia bacterium. Classification (GTDB taxonomy): domain Bacteria; phylum Bacteroidota; class Bacteroidia; order JANWVE01; family JANWVE01; genus JANWVE01. The sequence goes on from CALIZB010000086.1 coordinate 12,794, forward strand.
GATACTTTCTTTATTCACGGGAAGTTCTAATGTAGTAGTTCGGTAAGGGATATATGCCATCTTTTCACCGATATACTCTTCGTCAGGAATAGTGATAGGTAAAGGTTCAGACTTCCCATTTTTGAGATGTTTTAACTGCCATGTATACCAATCTGTACGCAATAAGCTAAGATTAACAACACGCACATCTGTTCTAACCCCTTCTACTTCTTGCAAGTACCATAGTGGAAAGGTATCATTATCACCATTAGTAACAAGAATGGCATTTTCATCACAACTTTCTAAAATATTTCTGGCTGAATCAGGACAAAAGTATCTACCACTACGGTCATGGTCATTCCAGTTTTGGGCAAGCATAAGTACAGGCACAGCCAATGTGCTTACAGCTACGGTAGCTATAGCAATAATCTGCTCTTTGCCTTTGGCAACTCCTTTCAACCATTCATAAATACCAATTACTCCCAATCCTATCCATATACAAAATGCATAGAACGAACCCACATAGGAATAATCTCGCTCTCTGGGTTGGTACGGCGTCTGGTTAAGATAAATTACAATAGCAATACCTGTCAGGAAGAACAGTGTACCCACTACCGCAGTATCTTTTTTATTTACAGTAAAATGATAAAAAAGCCCTATCAGTCCTACTAAAAATGGTAATAAATAATAATGATTACTGGCTTTGTTATTTGGGTCTGACGTCCTTCTGAAAATACCATCTTCCCAACGTGAGTCTTGTTCGTCAGACGCTCTACCTGCAAAATTCCACATAAAGTATCGCCAATACATGTGAACTATCTGATAATCTATGAAAAAATTCATGTTTGAACTGTACTGCTTATAGAGTTGTATATGATGGGGCTGTTCGCTGTGCATGCGTGGAAAAGTTACAGGGTACAACCATTTTTTAATTGGTTTTACATCTAAACCTGTATAACGCTTATTTTTCTTATCTACGAAATAAATAGAGTCGCCTTCTTCATAGCTGGCAGCCAAATCTTCTTCTCCGTTGCCACGACTATTAAAAGAACCTCCCCTGAATAAAGGTCTATCGCCGTACTGTTCACGTTTTAAATAAGAGATAAAACGGGGTAAATCTTCGGGGTTATTTTCATCTATATTAGGATTGGCATTGGAACGCACTAAAATGGTCATATAAGAAAGGTAGCCAATCAGAATGAGGGAAAAACTCAGTAAGCCAAGATTAAGCATGACATACCCTTTTTGGTTGGCATAGCGTATTCCGAATATAATACCCGCTATAATCAATAGCATTAAAAAGATAGCACCTGAATTAAAAGGTAACCCGAGTGAATTAACAAAGATAAGGTCAAATTTTAAAGCAAGGGAAGGTATTCCAGGAATAACCCCATACTGTATAAACAGCAGTATTATCATGCTTATTCCAAAAGCTACTAATACACCGCTCCATGAAAATTTGTAACGTTTGAAATAATACACCATACCTAAGGCAGGAATGGTCAAAAGATTTAACAAATGCACTCCAATGGATAATCCGATAGTGTAAGCTAACATGAGTATCCATTTATCAGCATATTTATCACCATTAGTAACGGCTTCTTCCCATTTGAGAATCATCCAGAAAGCAATTGCTGTAGAAAGCGAACTCATGGCATATACCTCTGCTTCTACCGCACTAAACCAAAAAGAATCTGAAAAAGCATTAGCTAAACCACCTACTAATCCTGCACCGAGAATTATAATCAGTTGCGAGAGGGAGTACTGTCCGTTTTGTTCTGCAGGAACAATTTTACGGGCTAATAAAGTGATACTCCAAAATAAAAACACATTGGTAAGTGCAGAAGACACAGCACTTGAAAAATTTATCCAGAAAGCTACTTTTTCAGGATTACCAAAAGCAAGAAAGGAAAATATTCTGCCAATAAGCAAAAACAAAGGCGCTCCGGGAGGGTGTGGCACTTCTAATTTATAGGATACGGCAATAAATTCACCGCAATCCCAAAAACTGGCGGAGGGTTCAATGGTTAATACATAAACAATAAGGGAAATCAGCCCTACTGCCCAACCTGCAAGATTATTGATTTTACGAAAGTTTTGCATGTGAGGTGCAAAAATACAGCAAAAACTATTTTATCAAAACGAATTGTCATTTTTTTAGGATAATTCGTTTGCTAAAATCGGGTTAATATACCAAAATGCAATTTAAGTTGTCTTATATTAACATTAGTAGCGCTTTGCTGTGTATCTTTACCAAGAGCAATAGCCAAAGATAAAATACCTGCTTTTTCCATAAAGAGTTGCATGCCCACCCCAAAACCGACAGGATTATTCCATTTGTTTTTTTCCTGAATATACTGATAGGTCTGATATTTTACTTGACTATTTACTATAACTTCACGAGTGCCTAAAAAAGCAATTTTATACTTTTCCTGTACCCATGCGTAATCCACAAAAAGACTTACAAAAGAAAGTTCTTCCAAAAAATAGCGGTATTCCAGTGTAGAAATAAGATAAGTACTTGCAAAATAGCTTAGTTCATTAAATCCGCGTAGAGTTTTTAGTCCTCCGATACGATACAAGTCATTTACAGTGAGATAAGGATTACCTGTTGTACTTCCGTTAAAACCTAACACACCCACCTGACGGGGCTTCAGACGCACATACTGCCAGCATCTAACTTGAGCGCTGTATATAAAACTTTTTTTCTCAACCGTTTCAAAAATCTTAGCATCTATACCCTGTGTCTTGGATATGTTTTTGTACCCCGCATACAGTTCAATATTCAAATCCAAGCCTTTCTGTGGGGCATACAGGTTGTTCACTGTAAAATGCCTGATACCTACACTGTACAGGGTCTGCTTAAAATTAAACATCAGATTTTGTGTTCGGGGCAATAAAGGTGTTGAAAGTGTATCCCGCTTAAAGTTGTTTCTGAGCGTGCTGTAACTGTTTCTATTATAAGCGCCTCCCTGCAATGCCCAACTGGCAGACAAACGATAACCGGCTTTGCCTTGTATATCTCTGCGTAAAAAAGTAGTATCTTGTTTTTGGATAGTAAGATTAAATTGAACATCTATCGGGCTTTGAAATAAATAAGGTTGTTTGAATAAAACTTCTAGATTCTGCGAACTTGAGACTAATTTATCCCACTGAATATTGAGTATCTTGCCCCCCCAGTCAGGGTTAACAATGCTTAATTTAAGATTTCCTGTAACCTGTGTTTTTTCCTGCTGTGTATTAGAGGGCGCTACGCCAAGTATACCATCAATGTAATTAGATTTTTTCTTTTTAGTTTCTATAAAAACATGTGCTGTTTTCTGTTTGGTAAACCGAAGTTCTTTTATGGTACACTGTTCAAAATAAGGGCTATTGTTGAGTAGTTTTACAGCATTGTCTACTTTTTTTTGATTAAAAACATCTTTACTGTGAATATCAATAATATTTTGGGCTAATCGGCTTGCATTTGGAGATATTCCTTTAAAGGTTATAGAGTCAAAAACATATTTTTGTCCTATATCTATTTCTACCATAGGTTCATAAATTATATATTGTGTATGACTTTCTCTAATTTGATAAGTTATATTACATTTTGCGAATGGATAACCTTTTTGCATGTAAAAAGCTATTGTTTTTTCTATACTTGCTTGAATACGTTTAGGATTAAAAGTGTTTTTTTCATAATTAGGCAGAGACTTATGAGATGCGTTTATGTATTTAATAGGTAAAAATAAGTATTGTTTTCCGCGCCATGTATACAGTTTGAGGGTATCTTTATGTAGGTATATGCTGTCTATACTATACTCCAAAAAACCTTTTTCTTGTTGTTGTGTAATTATACTATTCAGTTTTTTATTAAGAGTTAAAGTATCTATCGTAATTTTACTGAAATGCACATATTCATTTTGAGGATATACTAAAATTATACCTTGGCTAAATACATAAAAACAAAGTAAAGACAAGTTTATCCATAGAAAAATGAGTTTCATTATTGCAAATATAGTTTCAAAGATATGAATAAAAAGGGTAAAAAGAAAGTATGTAGAAGATACTGTTTTGCACTAAAAAAACTGTTTAGATAGAATAATGTCTTTTCTGTATATGTCTTTAAACGAAATATACCTTATGTTCATAAACTCTGCTTTTTATTTATTTTTTTGTTTTTATACCGTACAGAAATGCGTTTCAGGATACCTAATTCAGTTTTTTTTAGATTAGTAATGTAAATTCCGGTAAATATGAAGGATATTCCTACGGCATGCGCCCAAGTAAAAGGTTCATTGTCCAAAAAGCCCCATGAAACAGATACCACAGGCATAAGATAAGTGATGCCGCTGGAAAAAACAGCATCAGAAATGGAAAGCAGATAATTAAACAAAATGAGCGCTACTGCACTGCCTATTACAGCCAGTATAGCCACATACAAAAATGAAAGCTGACCTTTGGGTTGCTGTATATGTTCCCATACATTTGTTTTGGTAAGCAGATAAACGGTACTCATTAGTGAAGCTGTGCTTAACGTAACCGAGGCTAGTGCTAAAGGTTTTATATCATTTAAATAGTGGTGAATAATCTGTACGTTCATCGCTCCCATAAATGCGGTGAGCAAAATAAGCAGACTGTACAGGGAGTTTCCGCTTTTACCTGTTCCCTGAGTAAAATACAGCATAAATACACAGCCGATAAGTCCTAAAAGTACGCCTAACCATTGAGATTTACGGGGTTTATGTCCGAAGAGCACTACCCCAATTACTACAATAAACAAGGGAGAAAGCGCATTGAGAATACCTGTCATACCTCCGCCAATTTGGGTCTGTGCTTTGGCAAACAAGAGATTAGGAATAAAAGTACCTAATGCCACAGACATACACAGAGGTTTTATATGTTGTTTTTTGACCTTACGGATATGATACACCGCAAAAGGTAGCAATACAACACCCGCTAATGAAGAACGAATAAGTCCTACTTCAATGTAGGTAAACCCTTCCAGTCCACGTTTCATAAGCATATAAGAACTTCCCCATATCACAGACAGCAGTATCAGCAAAAACCATTTCATATTTTAGGCACAAAACTACATAATTAACTTTTTTAGTGTAAAAAAATATATTGTAATCAGAGTTTGAACTACAAAAAAGAACTCTCACTAAATAAAGAGAGTTCTTTTATACAACTAAAAACAATAAAAAATTATTTGTAGAGTGTTTCTAATACAGATTTGTTTATTTTAACAGGATAGGTTTTTTCTAATTGGGCTACCCATTCTTTTTCTAATTGTTCTTGATAACCTGTTACACATATAGGTCTTACTTCTTCAAATACCTTTGTGCCTGCGGGATATTTTTTGTGTGTATATACAATGATAAACTTTTTATCTTGTTCAGGTAGAGCATGTGGCTGTCCAAGGTCTTTATCATATACCATATCTACAAATTTGTTGCTTCCTTTTACATAATAATCTTCCTCAATAGTAACATTAACGCCGTCTTTGTTCATGCGTTTGGCAATAGTATCACGGGGGAGTTTTTTATCAATCATTTCTTGAACTTGTTGTCGTTTTTCTTCGGAAGTGGTAGTGTAAATAGTAGCTTTAATGCGTTCTTTATCGGTTTGGTAGTTAGGTTCATTTTTATGGGCTTCATAGTATTTTTTTAGTCCTACGGTATCTTCTCCTGCGCGTTTCCATACTTTATTTTCTAATTGTTGGAATAAAAGTAAGCCATCACGGTATTCGTTCATAAGGTATCTAAATTCGGGGTAACGAGTTTCTATGTCTATTTGGTCATATTCTAATGCTTTTTCACGGGAGAAATTAAGTATAGAACCATATATAATTTGTTTTACATCTTTAAGTCCGCGGGGTTTAGTTTTATCGGCATAATCTAGAAGTTGGTAAGCGGAGTATTTTTGTTTGCCTATGGTCATTACGGGATAGTTGAGTTCGGTACATTTAGGGCTTATCCGCCAAGTGCCATTAGCAATAAGTGTATCAAAAAGTTGAATGATTTTATCTACCCCTTTTTCATCAAGGGTATATTTATTTTGTTTTTTAATGCGTTCTGCATATACATTGTATTTGTAGTAGTCTGTACGTCCACCTCTATCGGTTAATACATTTCTTTTCAATTCAGGACGGAGTTTTTGAAAGGGAGTTTCTGCTTCGCGAGCTACAAGTTTAATAATATGCCAACCTACGGGAGTACGTACAATATCAGAATAATCTCCTATATTTTTGAGTGCAAAAGCGGCTTGAGCAAATTCAGGGAATAATTTAGATGCAGTTACAAATTCGTTAATTACACCACCATTAGCTTTGGTAGTATTGTCTTCAGAGTATTTACGAGCTATATCTTCAAAACTTTTACCTGATTTTAGTTCTTGTAAGGCTTCATTGATACGAGCTACGGCTTTAGTAGAGTCTTCGGGTTTTATTTTACCTTTTGCGCCTGCGGCTACAATGTGAGCAACTTTTATTTTACCCTGATTAGGACGTTTGTCATATACTTTGAGAATAAAATAGCTGTCCCTTGAACGTACTGGCATAGAAACTTCACCTTTCTGGGTGTTATAAGCTACGGTTTCAAAAATGTATGAAGGCACATCAAAAACAGAGAAATAAATACTTTTGTCTAAATTATAGTCGGGTTGAACCATAGAATGACGGCGCTGCATGTCTTCAAAAGATTTTCCCATTTTTACTATAGAGTCACGAATAGCATTGAGTTTTCTGTATGCCATAGCTGTATCCATAGGATTATTAGGATTAGTAATGTTAATGGCAATAAAGCCTGCGCAAATCTCATATTTTGAGCGTTGGTAGGCTTCTTCTATAAGTTTGTCTGTTACTTCTTTTTCTAATAAATGAGAGGGAGCAAGTTTTGCTTTGTAACCTTCAAGTTCTTTTTGAAATTGTGGATTTTTATCTAAACCTGCTTTTTTAGCATCGGCGACCTTCATACGAAATTTGAGATACAAGTTGAGATATTCTTCATATTGTTTTATGGATTGTTTTTTAGCAGAATCCCAGCCACCATTACTTTTTTGAAATACATACTCAAATTCTGATTTTGTAATTTTTTCTTTGCCTATGGTAGCTAAAACAGGGTCTTTTTTCTTTTCTTGGGCAAAGACAGAGCAAGCAAGACTGATGAAGAATACTGTATAATACTTTTTCATAGCGTTATTGAGTTGCAAGTTTAAGAAATAAAAATTAAACGCAAGTAATTATCTATAAAAATCAACGATAATCTGATGCGTAAAGAGGTTTAATTTTTTGTACCTTGATTTATCCATGCTTTTATGGTTTTTCTGTCGCATTCAGAAATTTTCTGACTGCTATTGGGCATAGGATTGTATCCTGATAAATGTTCTACTGCACCCACTAATCTACCTGATAGAGCAACAGTTTTAACATTATCATAATTGTTAAGTGGTACAGAAGCGCTTGAACCATGGCAGCCTATACAAGAGTTTGTGCTTAAAATAGAAACAATTTTTGAATAGGTTACATTAGTAGTGTCACAAGTGTTGACTGTGTTTTGTTGTTGAGATTCTACGTTATCTTTTTTGCACTGAACAAAAAGACTAACTGTGAGTATGAGCAGTACAAGCAAAAAAACAGATTTTTTCATCATTAATTTCATAACATTATTTTTCTTCTTTTGGTTTTCTGAGCGGAGTATTCCAGAAACAAGCTATCTGAAAAGTGTGGTAAAAATACATAGGATTTGTAATAAAAACATGATGCGGGAGGTATCCTATTTCTATTTTGAGATGTGTATTGAAGTTGTAACCCAAAGCTATGTAGGCAAGGTTCTGTTCCCAACTGTTATTTTGAGCAAATGAAATAAAAAGTTCTTCATATCCTGTGCAATAAAGTTTTTCTCCGAAAGGAAGTATAAATTTAAGCTGTGTTCTGAAACGGGATAAGTAAGCTGTATGCGATTTGCTGTCTTTAAATTGTAAATATCTGTGTTCAAAACGATATCTATGTATAACCGTTAAGCGAGCTACTTTTTGTTTGAGAATTATGTGTTCCCACACTTGATATTCCCAAAATTTAAGATTTTCATTTAATTCGGTGTCAAAATAGCCTATGCCAAGTCCAATTTTTACATCTTTGTGTGGATAATAATGTATTCCTGGATTATAGAGAACTTGCCAATGTGTTTGGTAAATTTGATTTCTTCGCTACTGTACTTCGTTATGAAAAGCAAAGCGTTTTGCGAGTTAGTGTGTACCTATATGCATCAGACAACCCAAAGGCTGTACAGTAAAATTTTGTGCGTGTGTAGAATTAAAGCCCAAAAAACATATCCATAAACAGAAAAATGGTTTCATTTATTAGACTTAATCTACAACAGCTTTACTTTTTTTGAGTTCGCCTTTATTTTGTGCGCGGTGCAATAATCTTTCGTATATAGCACTTTCTATCGGTTTAATGAATAAGAGAATAAGCACTTTTGAAGAGAAGAATTTAGCTTCGGGGAATATCTGCGGGATAACAAACCTATCTATAACTTCGGAAACGAGAACAAGGATAATAGAAACAATTACAGTATACTGGATAGAACGTTTTTTGATACGGGCAACAGTGAGATCATTACGAGTATCCATCAGTTCGTCAAGGGTTTTCTGAAGCTCTGTATTTTTTTTGTTTATATCTTCGTTAATGGTTTGAATTTCTTCGGACTGTTGCTTTAACTGCTGATTTAAGTGCTGGAGCTTTTCATTAGCATTGGTCAGGCGGTTCTGTAATCTGTCACTTACAGAAGTAAGCAATTTAACATCATTCAGCAGATTTTCATAAGAGTCTACCATTTTTTTAAATTCTTCCACAGAAATAGTTTGGTTAGACCCAATCAAATGCTTGGCATGTCCTAATATACTCAGTTCTTGCTCAAAGGCATTTTTGCGGTCTTCGGTTAGTTCACTCATAGTTTATAGCAAAATTAGTAAATAATTGAATAATATACAAAATATGAAGTAAAAAAGTTAAAAATTAGTCTGTATTAACTGTAAAATCCACACGTCTGTTGTAAGCTCTGCCTTGTGGGGTATCATTAGTAGCCACGGGCATAGTTTCACCAAAAGCACGAACTTTCAGTCTATTTTTGTCTATTCCTCTTTGAATTAAATAATTGTAAATAGTTATAGCCCGTTTTTCAGAGAGTTTCATGTTATCTTCGTCAGGACCTATGTTATCTGTATGTCCGTTGATGTAGATATTCATAGTAGGGAAAGCGTTAAGTAAATCTACAAGGCTATCAGCGGCAGTTTTTAGATTATTAGATACAGTAAGTTGAGCAAAGTAAAAACGTATTTTAATTTTGTCCAGGTAGTTTTCAAACTCTTTGCGTTTTTTCTCTTCTTTTCCTTTATTAAAATCGGCTAATCCATCATCACCTTTACGCACCCATATATCTACTTGGGTATTAGGGTTTTCATCTTTACGGATGTTATCGCCCTGTGCATATATTCTATCTGCGGAGATACCACCATTTTTGAGATATTGTGCAATAGCATCAGCTTCTTTATCAGAGTATTTGCCGTTACCCAACCCTCTGATGTAGGCTTTAGCTTCGGGTCTGCGTTTCATGACAATAATAATGCTGTCTAATGTTTTACGCAAAGGATTGGTAATAACACTATTTGGCAAATTGTCTTTGGCTGTATTTTTTGCTTCATTATTAGCATCAACAAGGGATTTTGTTATTGTGCCACTGCCTTTTTCCAATACAATATTTACACAGACTTCTTGCAAGGGAGTTACTACAATATCAGGAATTTGTTTTTTCTGATAGTCATCAGCAGTAGCTAAAACGGTATACTTTCCTTCGGGAAGTTCAGTAAATTCATATTCTCCGTTCATATTTGAAGTAACCGAGGTATTCATGTTCAGGTGCAGAATTGCGTTAGGTAATCTTGCCCCAGTAGCGGCATCTATCACGGTGCCGAATATTCTTGCAGAAGGTCGGTCTTCTTTTAATCTTACTCTATGAATAGGAATATCTAATGAATCTGCCCAGGCATCTTTGTCAAAAGGTTTTTCGTTAGATACAAATATGGGGTCTTTGGGTTTTACGGGTTCAAAGAAGTATATATCTTTTTCTCCGAAGCCACCATCGCGTTCTGATGTAAAATATCCTGTTTTTCCATCGCTGTTAAAATAAATGTAAATGTCATCACCTACAGAGTTTATGGGCATACCCAGATTGATAGGTGCAGTAAAAGTACCAGTGGCAGTGTCAAAGGTAGTTTTGAAAATATCATATCCGCCAATGGTAGAGTGTCCTCTTGAGCTGAAGTAGACAGTTTTTCCATCATGGTCTATAAAAGGTGCGTCATCATCATAAGGAGTATTTATCATGTCTCCACAAGGTATAGGTTTACTCCATCCGTCTTTTACTCTCTTACAATAATATAAATCTAATCCGCCTTTACCCCCTTTACGTTGGCTTGAAAAGATTATAAAATTTCTATCAGGAGATATGGTTAAACTGGCTTCATGCTTGCGTGTATTGATGTTAGCTACGGGTTTAAGGTTTCCCCATACTGTACCTGTAAGTTCGGCTTCATAAAGATTTCCCCATCTGCCTTTGTTCATATAAAAGAAAATAGTATGTCCATCATGCGAGATAGAAACTACGGACTCATGAAGTTTGGTATTGATTTTAGGAATTACTACGTTTTTTGCTCTGTCCCATTGATTGCCATTTTTCACAGCCACAAAAACATCTTCTGCATGAAGTTGGTCTTCGCCGCGAGGTCCACCAATGTTACCTTCTCTACGTGAAGTAAAGAAAATAACTTGTTCATCAGGGGATACCACAGGCACATAATCCGCAAATTCTGTGTTTATTTTATCACCAAGATTTATAATTTTGAACATTGATGGCTGATTAGCAATAATTTTTGCGTTTTGGCATTCATCTATTTTTTTAGAGGCTTTTTTATAGTCTTCGCTTTTTTCTTTTTTGCCCTCACGATATTGTTTAAAGCAGTTTTCTGCTTTTTCCCACTGTCCGTTATATTGATAGGCAATTCCTGTATAGTATAAAATTTCTTTATCCACATTAGGGTCTAAATCCTTGGCACGTATAAAATAACCTAATGACATAGCTTTTTCATTGGAACTACTTTCTAATATTGACCTTGCATAGAGAAAATTCACTTCTGCCACATTAGGATATTTTGCCAAAATCTTTTTGTATGCCTGCATAGCTTTGTCATTTTCCCCAAAATAATAGTGGTTGTGTGCCATGCGCAGTTCTTTCCTTAAACTTTGGCCAATCAAGGCAGAGGGGATAGAACCTAATAACAAAACAAATACTGTTAAATACGCTAAACGATAAAATGTAGCTTTCATAGCTGAATTAAAGTTGCGTCAAAATTCAAAAAAAAAAATGACATTTCCAAAAAACACAAAAAAAAGTTGTAAAAAAAAA
>CALIZB010000087.1 GCA_938028625.1 uncultured Bacteroidia bacterium
TGCAGGAAAAGTCGCAAGTAAACAAATTTTACAAATCAATACAAATGTAGATTTGACAGGTGAAAGCAGGCTTTTGGTAGAAGATAGAGTTAGAGAAGGACAAAAGAAAAAAGGTAGTTTAGCATCTGAAAGATTTGAAATCAGATTGAGAAATCAAGAAGAGGTGCAAATTATGATAAATGCCTTAAAAGATAAGATTTAGTGGAACTTTTATTTCCCTACCAAAAAGTGAATGGGAAACACAAAATCATACCCGAAGAAACTCTAAAAACTGACTTTCCTTTGGCTTACGATTACCTGATAAGCGTAAAAAGCGAATTAGATAAACGAGATAACGGAAAACCTAATCCTATGGCGTGGTATACTTTTAGGAGAACACAAAGTTTAGACAACAGTTTTGGGAAAAAAATTATTTTTTCACCTATGAACAAAAAACCTAATTTTATACTATACGAAAACGAAGATTGTACTTTTTATTCAGGTTACTGCATCAAGTATTCGGGAGATTATCATTTCTTACTTAATCAATTAAACTCGGATAGAATGCAAAAGTTCATAGAAATGTCAAGTAGAGATTTTAGGGATGGATGGAAAGCCTATAATAAAAAAATCATAGAAGAGTTTATAGTAGAGTTTTACACTTGAAAAAGTCTATATTGGTGGTACTTATAATTGTATTCTCAAACGTACGACATACATATTATCTTCTACATCTAATAGTAAGCCATGCTTTTTAGGGTACAAAATCTCTAACCTTCGTTCTAAATTTTGAATACCTGTTTTGGTAGAAGCAATATTGGTTAGTCGTGTAATGGGAATAATATTTTTGGTAGTAAAGAAGAACTCCTGTTCTTTAATGAAAGCATAAATTTCAATATGCGTCTGTTCTACGCCTACCCCATGCTTAAAGCAGTTTTCCACAAAGGGAATAAGCAGCATAGGTGCTATAGTATAAGATGAAAAATCTCCCTGTTTTTGAAAATTAACAAAAGCATTTTTGGGCAGGCGCATACGTTCCAGAGCAATGTAGTTTTCTATCATTTCTAATTCTGCATTCAAAGGTACTTGTTCTTTTTTACTGCTTTCTAACTGGTATCGCATCAAGTCTGCTAATTGAAGTATCATTTCATTAGCATTCTCGGAATTAGTTAAATTGACGGCATAGATATTATTAAGCGTATTAAATAAAAAATGTGGATTTATTTGAGATTTTAACAGATTTAATTCACTTTCTATTTGTTTAGCTTTAGCTTCTTGTAATTGATACTGCTTAGATAAGCCATTTTTCATAAATCGTATGCCTACAATCATCAGCGTACTAAATAATAGGTTAATTAGAGTTTGTATAAAACTTGCTCCGCTTGCAAGCACATACACTAATATCGTGTGCATAGAAAATGCAATAATTAAACCTGTAAACGCAAGGCTTAAAAAATAGGCAAAGTATTTTCGTTTGCTGAAAAGTATATCAAAGAGATAGATATTAAGATAAGTATATATCATGATAGGTACAAGCAAAGTACTGACCAATACAGCCGCAAAAGTTCCTTGGTCGTTGATACGTGAAAGTAATAAACGGCGAGTATCTATGTTATTGTGTAAAGCATCAAATGAAATAATCCATAAAATTAACCAAAAAAGTACATGATATACAGGACGATAGCGATTTATTTGTTCTATCCAGTTTTTACTCATGATGCAATATTAGCCAAAATATGAAGTAAACTACCCAAATACATGATATACGATACATAAAATACACATATACCTAAACTTGGGAATTAGTAAATGCTCGTTCTATATGTCCATCTGAAACTAGTAATCTGTAACGATATATTTTATATTCTAATGTCACAATTTACCTTATACCACTTCAAAAAGCATACTTTCTAACGTTAATCCTGGTCCGAAGGCTATACTTAACACATGTTCTCCCTTTTGTATTTCATCAAGCAATGAAGCAAGCACAAACAGCACCGTAGCAGAAGACATATTTCCATATTCTGCCAATATATCATAACTATTTTTATGTTGTTCTACATCAATTTTGAGTGCTTTTTCTACTGCTTGTAATATCCTTTTACCGCCTGGGTGTGTAGCGTAATGGTTAATGTGTATATTCTCAAAACGAGATAAAAGTTTTTCTATCAACACAGGAACACCTTTTTCTACGAGCTTGGGAATATAATGTGAAAGCACCATTTCAAACCCGGTATCACCAATATACCATGCCATATCTGATTTGCCCTCGCTGTATATATCTGCATAAAATTCTTTGATTTTAAGAGCAGGTTTTTCTGTTATTTTTTTACCTGTAACTACCACCACCGCACTACCGTCACCAAATAATGCATTAGCAAGCATAAAATCCGCATCTGTACGGTTCTGAAAATGTAAACTACACAGTTCAGTGCATACAATCAGGACTACTGCATTTTTATCAGAATTACAGATATGATACGCTAATTTCAAAGCATTAAAAGCCGCATAACAGCCCATATATTGCACAGCAGTACGTTGTGCATTTTTTGGAATACCTAATTGTTGTACTAATTCAACATCTAAACCTGGTGCATATAAGCCTGTGCAACTTACCGTTATAACGTGTGTAACATTTTGCACACCAATATTCTCATCAAAAATGGCACTTGACGCCTGCACAGACAAAGGTAAAGCATGCTTTTGATACTCTAACATTCGCCTTTGTGTAGAAGGAAAGGGTTCTAATGCTTTATTTTTTGGAAAGAAAGTATAATCTTCAATTTCATTTTTTGTATAATCGGATAATACAGTATACCGTTTTTTAATACCTGTTGCTTGAAACAAATGAGATAATTTTTCTTTTTCTCTATCTGTTAAAGTTAAGTGTTTGTGCATAAAAGTAGCAGCTTGACTTTGGCATAGTTCATATTTAGGAACTGCCGTTTTAATTGTGTAAATATATGCCATAAATTATTTTATTCTTTCACAAAAGAAGTACTATATATTCTCTCACCTTGCAATACTATACGATACAAACCTGAACCTAGATTTTTGACATCTATAACATGAAGGTCTGTTTTTGGAATACTATTATAGTGAGCTATTACTTTACCTTGAATATCAATAATATAGATATTTTGCAATTGAGTTATTTGGTTTAACTCTGAAACATACAGCATTTGCTGCACGGGATTAGGATAGACTTGTATTTTATCTTGTAAAGAATAAACATCACTAACATGTGTAGGTAAAAAAGCCTCTTTTCTTGCAATGGCTAATATAGTAGAACGATTAAAATGTATAATCTTTCCTGTTTCATCTATTTGATTAGCAGTATTACTTGGAGAAGGTTCGTGAATGGTCATAAACATAAACCGATTATCAGGAGTGAAAGAAATACCTTTTAATTTAGCATTTATGGGAGCAATAGCAAACAATTTTACTTTTGGAGATAGCAAAGTATGTGTAGGTTCTACTACCCACAGGTAATATTTACCTGCATTTTGCATAACCCATAAATTACCCGCATTATCAAAGGCAATGTGTTCATGCCCAAAACCCCAAAGCGCATTTTCTATGCCTGTGCTGTGCGTAAGTGGATATGAAGCACTCTCTACAAACAAATTAAACTGGTCTACACTGTTTCCATTATCTCTAAAACGGAATATTCTGCCTGAACTTTTGCTTGCAAAGTAGATTTTATTATCCAAAGGACTGATTGCCACACTGCCTACCTGATTAAAGTTGGTAGCTCCTGCCGCCTGTGCCGCACTGCCGATAGTATTACATTGAACAGGTGAAGCCGTATTGAGTAATTCCCAAGTGCCTGAACTTGCTGTATGAGGTAATCCTGTAAGTTTAAGAACATATAATTTACCTGTACTTAATTTTTGATTGGTATCGGCTACAAACTTATAGATATACCCATTTAATCCGTCATCTGCACCAAAATAACAGGTTTTTTTGTCATTTTTGAACACAATATTTTCATGTGGGGCGCGACCCATCTTAAATAATTTTCGGAGTGGAATTTGTGTTTGAGCATCTACTTCTACAAACCAACCTGTATCATAATAGCCATCACCATTATTATCAGCAGAAGGTAAGTTTTCTTTTTCGGAAACTACTAATGTACCCCATGAAGTAATCCCCCCACTTGCCAGATTATTTACGCCTTGTAAATTGCTATAATCTATTGGTGCAGAATAAGTACTCTGCCATAAAAATTTTGTACTCACAGGTACAAGATCAAGGTTAAAAAGAGTTGTTCCTTCATTATTTGTAGTGTGATTGATAGCAAGTTTTCCTTTTATACTACTTCCACTATCCGCAATATACATACAAAAATTAGTGAAACCTTTAAGGAGTGAGTTATCGGATAGCGTATCGTTTTTCTGAGCAATAACCTGAAAACTATGTGTATTAGGTAAAACAAACTGCATTTTTTGCTCATCAGGATATAATGAAGTAAAATTATATACCTGCATAGATTGCGAAAAACCTTGAATACATATCAAAATAAGCGGGTACACAAAAGTAAAAGTTTTGTTTTTCATAAGCATATTGGTATGCAAAGATACATTTTTTTACATCTTAACATAAAAACAACATGAGTACCATCTATATTTGATTATTTTTTCCGATATTTATTCAGGTTTTGTAATAATATCTTGCAAAATCCTGTCTACTATGATGTAAGTGTTTAAATCTGCCAAGTTCATTAACTGAATATGATTTTTAATATCATACTGTTGCACTTTTAACCATAGTTCTTTTTGAATTAAGCGTTCTATTTTTTGTTGTAAAAGTTGTTTTTGTTTTATTTCATTTTTTTGAATGTGTACATGTATTTTTGTGATATTTTCCCATAGTTCTGCTATACCCTCTTTTTTAGTAGCTACGGTTTTAACCACAGGTACATCTGCGATATGTGTGCGCAAATGGAGCATATTTTGTAAATTTTGCACAAAAGTATTAGCTCCCACTCTATCAGCTTTGTTTACCACAAAAACATCTGCAATTTCCATAATGCCAGACTTAAAGGCTTGAATATCATCTCCTGCTTCGGGAACTAATACCAAAATGGTTATATCTGCTATGCTCGCAATCTCCACTTCGGACTGTCCTACACCCACAGTTTCTACAATAACGACATCACGCTGATTAGCACGTAATACATCAATCATTTCTACGATGCTACCACATAAACCACCTAAATTTCCTCTGCTTGCCGCACTACGAATAAATACGTTTGGGTGTAAAAAATACTCACTCATACGTATTCTATCACCTAAAATAGCACCTTGGGTGAATACGCTTGTAGGGTCTACGGCAATAATACCTATACGTTTATTTTGTTCTACCAAGTGTTGAATAAGTGCATTGGTAAGCGTACTTTTACCTGCTCCAGGAGGTCCTGTGATACCGATTACCCATGAAGGATAAAAATGAGGAATTTTCTGTAAAACAGCTTTACCTTGCTCGGTATTATTTTCTACCCAGGAAAGCACACGAGCTAAAATACGGTCATCTTTACCTTGTATCAATTTGTCTATCAGTTCATTCATGCTATTTTTATTTTGTTAAGGCAATGCCAAAAGTAGTTCTAAAATCATTATTTTTGCGATTAGGTGCTACAATGCTTTCATAAGAGTTCTCAATAGAGGCACGTACATTGATGTGTTTAGAAAATGGAATTTCTAGGGTAGCAATACCGTTCCAACGTATGTTTTTATTATCTATTAAAGAAGGCTGAAAAAAAGAGAGATGATAGAGTTTTAACCTGCCTTTGAATACGCTGTAACTTCCGCGTAATCTTACTGATAAACGTAAGGTTTCAACATCATTTTTAGTGATAAAATCCGTTTTTTCATAAATGCAAGCTATGCTTGTGCTGAGTTCTGCATTAGGATTATTTTTTATGAAGCGTATTCCTACACCGCCACCTACTAAATCGCGTAGCTCAATAGCTCTCAAATTGCTTTTTTCTAATATTGCAAATGCTAATCCGTAAATTCGCCGCTGATAAAAAGCCGTAGAGCTGATGTCCATAAAAAATTCTCTTTCTTGTACTTTTTTATTCGTTTCGCCATAAGTAAAAGCAGGGTTCATGCTAAACCAAAATATACCTTCTGAAAGAGAAGCATTTAACCTTGTAATGAATAAAAAACGCTCTACATTACCTTCGTTGATTGTACCATCTGCGGTTAATTTTGCATTAAATTTTTGTGTTTTAGGAATAGGTGTACTTTTCTTTTTACTTTGTTCTATGGCTTTGAGAGTAGAATCTACAAGGTATTTAGCTTTTATGTTAGCTAATGAGTCTATGAGTCGTTTTTGTTCTTCATTTTGAGCTAACAACAAAAATGTATTACAAAAAACACACAAAAAGAGAAAATATTTCATATTCGGGTTCAAAATTACATTTTTTTGCTTATTTTGTTGTATGAACTATGATTTTATTAACGGAGAAGTGCTTTTAGTAGATAAACCTTTACATTGGACATCTTTTGATGTAGTAGCTAAATTAAGAAATTTATGCAAAACAAAGAAAATAGGACACGCAGGTACATTAGACCCTCTGGCAACAGGACTTTTAATTGTTTGTACAGGTAAAAAAACAAAATCTATTAACGAATATCAAAATTTGAATAAAACGTATCAAGCAACAATATGTCTGGGCGCTACTACACCTACATATGATGCAGAATTTGCACCTGAAAATCCTAAACCATACGAACATATTACAGAACAAGAGGTAAAAAATGCTATAAAAAAGCATTTTCTAGGTGAAATTTCTCAAATACCTCCTGCTTATTCTGCTATTAAAGTACAAGGTAAAAGTGCATATCAATTAGCGAGAAAAGGTAAAGAAGTAAAGTTAGAACCGCGAAGAGTACATATTTATCGTTTTGAAGTGGTTCATTTTTCACTTTCTTACCTTGATGTAGAAATAGAATGTAGTAAAGGTACATACATTCGTAGCCTTGCGCATGATTTGGGACAGATATTAGGTACAGGTGCTTATTTAACACAACTTCGCCGTACTAAAATCGGTGAGATAAGCGTAGAACAAGCAAAAACTATGACAGAGTGGATAGAGATACTCTCTATTCAGAGATAAATTGTAAAATAAGTTATATCTGTACAATTTCTACAATAGGTTGGCAAAGGTCTTTGCGTATCAGTGCAGGCCAGTAAGCCATAATTTCACTTGGAGTAGGTCTGCCGCCTGCAAATCCTGTTACAGCACTGGGACCTGTAAGAATTAAAGGTGCTATTTCTTTACCAAAAGCTTCCATAGCTTTTTGGTCTTTTCCCCGTACTGATACACGTAACTGAACTTCGTTAATATCATCGTCGTTATCAATAGGCTTGGCTACGTTTTCATGACAGGCATTATAACCTACAAGTTCTGCTCTATACTCGTCAAATTGAAGTCCAAGATTATCTAAACGTTTTTTGAGAATATCTGCGGCTTTTATCGCTTTGGTTTTAGCTTGGGGCCAAGAATAGGTAAGCGTACTAGTAGATTTCCAACCATCTTGATACGCGCAAGATACTTTATAGAATGGGGTTGCGGGTTTTCCTTTTATACCAAATACTTTAACTCTATTCTCCCCTACTTGCTCAAGTTGTATAGAAGTAAAATCAGCGATACAATCAGGAGTAATATATTCTGCGGGATTTCCAATTTCATAGAGTAATTGCTCTTTAACTGTCATTTCATTGACTAGTCCGCCGAGATTTTCATGTTTAGTAATTACAAAAGTACCATCAGGATAGGCTTCACAGATAGGAAAGCCAATATTTTCAAAGCCTTGTACAAGAAACCAATCTGTAAAATTACCACCTGTACTCTGTGCGCCGCATTCTAAAATATGCCCTGCAATAGTACCTGATGCCATTTTATCCCAGTCGTCCATGCTCCAACCAAATTCGTATATCATGGGAGCTAGTACTAAACCTGTATCGGTAACTCTGCCTGTAATAATAATATCTGCACCTTGTTGTAAGGCTTCTACCATAGGTTTTGCCCCATAATAGACATTTGCACTCACAAGTTTATCTTGTACTTTGCTGATAGGTTCATCAGTTTCCATGTTGTTAAGGGGTGCGCCTTTGGCTTGGAGTTCAGAAATTTGGTCAAGAATATTATCTCCGTAGACTACAGCAATTTTAAGGTCTGTAATACCGAGTTCTTTGGCATACTGAACAATTTTATCTTTGCAACCTATGGGATTTACACCACCTGCATTAGAAATTACTTTAATTCCTTTGGCTTTAATATCAGGTAAAATTTCTTTGATAACTTCGGGAAAATCTCTTGCATAGCCTGCAGAAGGGTTTTTTAGTTGTTGGCGCTTCATGATAGACATAGTTACTTCTGCGAGGTAGTCCATAGTAAGATAATCTATTTGTCCGCATCTTACTTGGTCAATGGGGGCGCGTAGTAAATCTCCCCAAAACCCTTGACCTGATGCAATACGAATCATGTTTTTCATGGTTCAAAAATACGATTATTCACTATAAAACCAAACTTTATTAACTAAAAATAAAAAACCACCTGCATTTAAGCAAGTGGTTTTAGGTTATGAGATTAGGTTAATTACTGTACTTGAACCTTACGAATAGCAAAGCTATTACCATCGGTAATGCGTACCATATATAAACCTTTGCTGTAACGAGATACATCTACGTTACGGTTGTATAAACCTGTGAAATTAACAGGCACATCTGTATACACTACTTGACCTAATGCATTAAATACTTCTACCTTAAAGTTTTTGCCATTTTGTACATCATATACCACATGGAAATTACCTGCATTAGGGTTAGGAATTATAGTAAGTGCGTGGCTATTA
This sequence comes from uncultured Bacteroidia bacterium, assembly GCA_938028625.1. GTDB lineage: Bacteria > Bacteroidota > Bacteroidia > JANWVE01 > JANWVE01 > JANWVE01. The sequence continues at coordinate 8,847 of CALIZB010000087.1, forward strand.
TCTACTATATTTTGGTCAGCAAAAGAAGTAGTAGGGCATATAATTGGGAATATAGCGTGAGCTACATTAAGTCCCCAAGAACTAGAATTATCATAAGAATACCAGTTATTATCGTTCCATTGTTCCCAAGCGGTAGCAGGTGTAGTATCACCGTCGGTATTGGTTACAAGAGCAACGGTATCTGATGGATTAGTATAGTTCATACCTGTCATATCAAAGCTAAAACCTGCATAGAAAGTAGTACCTACGGTTACGGGTGAGCCAAAAGTTACAGCAGTAACTTGGTTTGCTGTTACATCAGATTGTATAGTAGAAACTAATAAGTTTTGAGAAACTAATGGGGTTGCACCAGGTGCTCCGCCTGAACCTGAATTGTTCCATAAGCGTACATTTACCTTATTAGTAGAGCTTGTAGTGTATCCTCTACCGAACCAGAGTATCACTCCTGTTACTTTATTTAATGAAGAAGAATAACCTGTAAATTTATTTGCTTTGGACTGGTCTTTATAGCTATTATTACCTGCTACATAACCCCATCCACCTCCACCAACAGTATAAATCGTGGGCGTACCTGATAAAGGCGCGTTTAGCGTATCGCATGTAGCAGTAATTACATTTATATAGCCTGTTTTAGTTTCTGTATCTGAACCATAGCTATTAGAAACAGTAAGTTGTACGGTGTAAGTTCCTACGGTATTGTAAGTAATACCTGTGGGATTTTGTAAAGTAGAGGAAGAAGGTGTTCCACCTGTAAATGTCCAGTTCCAAGAAGTAGGTACACCTGTGGAAAGGTCAGTAAAGTTAATAGAACTACCTACTGTGATGGTAGTCATACTTGCCACAAAGTTTGCAGTAGGAGGACCTGAGGTTACAGGAACACAGCCCATAGAGGTTGTCAGAGAGGCACGTGGACCTGTTAAAGCGGCTTGCATACGAGCTTTCTGTCCTGCGGTGAACATATACATACAAGCATCATCTACATAATCCATGTAGTTCATGAACATTACACCGGGAGAAGTAGGTTGGCAAGCGTCTGTTTTAGGGAAGGTAGGACAGCCATAATTTTCGGTAGCTTGTGTAGGTGTATCAGACACAAGATCATCAGGCGAGCAACCTGGGTCATCTCCCCATATATGGCGAAGATTAAAGTAGTGTCCTACTTCATGCGTACCTGTGCGTCCTTTATTGAAAGGTGCAGTAGCACCTGTTTTACCTGTAAAACGGTAGTCTAATACAACACCGTCAGTAGCGGCGGGGCCACCTGGGAATTGAGCATAGCCTAAAATAGAACCACCAAGATTACAAACCCATATATTTAGATATTTTGAAGTGTTCCATGCGTCTTTACCACCTGTAGAGTTATATTTTACATCATTTGCTATAACACTAAAAGATGTTTTTGTAGTACTTGTGCGTGTAATACCTGTAGTAGGATTATTACTTGGGTCACGTTGTGCTAAACAAAAACGTATTTCTGTATCCACATGAAGAGATTTCCATACAGCAGGTACTAAATTCGTATCAGAATTTAATTTTGCATAATCTTGATTAAGCACATCTAATTGTTCATTTAGGCGTGTATCAGAGATATTTTCAGCGGCTACTCTGTACACTACATGAAACACCACAGGAATAGTAACAATAGTACCTGTTTTGGCGGTAGGGTTGTTTTTAATGTATTCCTGGGTAAAGCGCTCAATATTCTCCAAATTACGCTTGTAATTAGGGTCAGTATTGAGTAAATGCTCATGGTGTTGCATAGTACCACAGGTACGTCCTCCTGTGTGTCTATGTTCTGAGTCATGATTATGGCCATGTAATTCGGCTTTTTTAGCGACCCTTTGTTGTGCAAAGCTGAAAAGCCCCACAAACAATAAGCAAGTTAAGAATGATAATTTCAAATTCATATAGGAATTAAAGTTAAATTTGAAAACAAATTTACGAATTTTCTTTAAACAAGCAAATTAAATTTATATAATTTTATTATAATTACAATCACAACATCTCAACTTTTATGTAAAATTTATTTTTTAATCCATGTAAGCAATGGAATAGCATTTTTTTGAATATTGAGATACGGAATAGGTCTTCCGCCGAATTTTCTGTAAAAACGTTCTACTCCTTCTATCATAGAACCTTCAAAGTCAAAGCGTATAGCACCACTTTCAATTGCCATTTGAATAGCTTTCCAAAGTAAAATTTCTGTAGTCCCTTTGTTGCTATCCTGACTGTTCTTTAAAGAAACGTACAGGTTTATCCAACTTTTTTTGTCTTTCATAAAAATAGTACCTGTTAAAATTTTATCTTGTGATTTAGCTAATAAAATAGTGGTTTTATTTTGTAAATAGGCTTTTTGATACAAGTTTCTAACCGTATCCAAGAGATAAGAATTTACAAAACTCCGATTAGCTTTTTTTTGTAATTCAATGAATACTTCAATATCTGAACTGCTTTCTATGGTTATATCTTGTTGCTTTTGGTGTTTTTTTATGTAATACCGAGTTTTAGTATGTAAATTTTCCATTAAGTTAGGCAGACCTTGGGTTAAATCTAATTCGTAATTATATCGTGTAAAAAGTTGATATTTATGCCAATAAAACGGAAAAGCATAATCAAAATGAGGAGAGAAGTTGTAGTTAAACAGTTTTATTTTTTTAGGGATATGGTCAATAATTTCATTGACCCAATCTTTTTTGTTAGAGAGGGATTTTTCCATTTTGCTGTCCTGCGGCTTAAAGAGAATACCCAGAAACTGCGTAAGCGGAGGTTGAAGGATATAGGAAATACCCCACTTTTTTTTGATATTGAGAGGCATTATAGCTAGCCATTCTTGACTATTTTTAACAATAATAGCTTTCCAATTTGGGCATACTGTATCTAAATACCATGTATAATGGTAGATATAACCTTGTGGAGAGTGCTCTACAAAGGTATTCCACTTTTGTTCATCAATATCTTCCCTGTTTAATAGCATAATTATTCGGGGATAACCATTTGTGCAGTACTGCCATTTCTTTGAATGAGTATTGCTTTGAAAAATTCCTCATCTGCAAGTCGTTCTGTGAGAAAAAGATAAGTTTTAAGGTATACTTTATCTTGTTTTTGTATATCAAATTTTTCACTTAATTCGTTGATAAAGTCAGCTATTTGTTCGTGATTATTATCTGCACAAATGATGTAAGACAAAGCTGTATTTTGAGATAAACTAACTTTGAGTTTAGCATGAGTGATGGCACTTACAATTTCATCTACATGCTTTTCCATGACAAATGAGAAGTCCTTTGGAGTGATAGTAAGTAGAATTTGATTAAATTTATCAATAATAGCATGATGTTTTGGAGGTTGTGTAATGTGTTTGGGTGCTTGAATAACTGTGCCTTCTAACTCTGTATTAAGAAAACATTTTACGCGTAAAGGAATATGTTTATTTTCAAGTGGTTTTATGGTTCTTGGGTGAATAACAGATGCTCCATAATAAGACATTTCTACGGCTTGTTGATAGGTTAATTGGGGATATACATAAGTATTTGTGTATCTGCGTGGGTCTGCGTTGAGTACGCCGTCTACATCTTTCCATATTCGCATTTCTGAGGCTTCTAAAATGTTAGATAAAATAGCCGCAGTATAATCAGAACCTTCTCTGCCGAGTGTAGTGGTTTGGTTTTCAAGATTAGATGCAATATACCCTGTAACACAACAGATATGTTCAGGAAAAGGTAAAAAAGTTTCTTTTACTTTTTTTTGTGTATGTTCCCAAAGCACTTCTGAACCACCTGCTAATGAAGTAGTTTTGATGATTTTACGAGCATCATAGAATTCAGTTTTTAATCCGATTTTGTTCAAATAAGCAGTTACAATGGTAGCTGATATAAGTTCGCCGAAGGATACAATTCTATCATGTAAATGAAAAGGAAATTCTCTGAGTAAGGTAATACCTTGTATTACTTCTTGTATTTCCGTAAAATATGCTTCTACTTCTTGATATACAGTGTGTTTTGTATCTTTTTGAAAAAGTTCGTCAATGATAGAAAAATGAAAATCTTTTATTTTCTGATATTGTGCAAGGGCTTCTTGTTTTTTATAGGCACGAGAGAGTTCTGCAAGTTCAACAAGGTTATTAGTAGTTTTACCCATAGCAGAAACTACAAAAATCAAAGGTCTTTGTGGGTGCTGTTTTAATATAGAAGCTACGTTTTTTACAGCATTAGCATCTTTTACAGAAGCACCACCAAATTTCATTACAATAAGAGATTGCATAGTGCAAAATAAAGGAAATTTATGTTTAAAGAATAAAAAAGCATACTCCATTTTTTAGTGGAAGTATGCTTAAAAAACAGATTAAAACGATTTATTTATGTTTTAAGTGATGTTTTTTGGAATGTTCTTTACGGTCTTGGTCGCGGTAAACTTCGTTTCCGTCTTTATCAAAGCGGATATGAAGGTGTTTTTTTGTATCAGTAGTATGCTTGAAATAAAGCCCATAAGTTTCTACACCTTTGTGTGTTTTATGAAAGGCTTTGGTAAGTTCCCATGAGTTAGCTTTTTCTTTTTCTATGGTGGCTTTTATTTTGTCATTCAGGGTAGATGGGTCTACACGGTATATGCGAGTAATAATTGTACCATCATCTTTGAATTTAGCTCTGAAATGAGTATGGTCTTCTTCGCTGATATTTCCTGTAACGTGGTACATAAGTTTTCTACCTTCATAACGCATACCCCAACTGGTATGTGCCGCATTAGGAAAATTTTCCTTGAAATTTTTTAATACAGGTGAAGGAATTTTAGAATATTCTACGGGACTCCAGTTACCATGCTGGGCAAGCAGTATGCTCCATTGAAAAAGGCAAATAAATAAGATAAAATGAAGTTTTTTCATAGCTTTTTAGAATTATTGAGGAATGAGATGTATTTAATTAAGTTAAAGGTAAATTTAGTTCAGACGAATGCGAAAACCGGCCCCAGCTTCTACCGCCATGCCATAGATAGTACTGCTTTTATTATAATATTTCATACCAAAGGTAATAAACAACTCAAAATCATCAGCAATTTCAAACATACCCCCTGCACCAAAATAAAGTTCAGGAGTTATAGGGCTTCCGTCTTTGTTAGAAACATCTCCTATTATACGGTGGTTATGTAATCTTGCACGAATGCCTAAATCTGCATAAAAGTTACTGCCGTTGTGTCTGTCCCCTGCATGGATAAAGGGCTGGTAACAAACACCTATTAACCATGAACCTGCTCGTTTGTCTTCACCGTCTTCTGTGTATACGCCTGTGCCTTTTGGGGTATACCCCAAGAATCCTTCTACAGCGGTATTGTGATTGACTACATAGCGATAACTGGGTCCCCAAGGTCCTCCAGATACCCCTCCTCTAACACCTATGGCTTGCTCGCCCACAATTTGAGCAAAGGTTGATTGGATTATTATCATAGATAATAGTAAGATGAAATTTTTTATTGTATTCATAGTAATAAACTGACAAACAAAGTTAATTATAAGTACAAAATATACAAAAAAAATAAGGTAAAAGGATTGTAGAATCAGGTGAATGATAAAAAAATCATGCTTACTATAAATAAGCATGATTTCCCAATGAATGAGAAACTAAATTTTTTTAATTCATAAGAGAAGTGTAAAACTGGTTATAAGTTTCTATGCAGTCTTGGTCTATGTCTATATAATGCAGAGTTTGTTTGTCATTTACCAGTGCAGTGAGTTCTTTGCTGATTTGGGGTTCTCCCAGAGTTACAGCATCTGCATAAGCTATTCCTCCTTTGGTTACACCGAGAAAGTCGGCTTTTTCAAAATGTTGTAAAAGTTTGGGGTCTATTTCTGCGGCGGCTTTTTCAATAAAACTTTCTCCGTATTCAAAATTATATTCAGAATTGTTGTATAGAGAATATACTACTTTGGTATTTCTGAACACAGGTTCATCTTTGTAGATAGTTTTGATATATAGTGGAATAAGAGAGGTCATAAAGTTGTGGCAGTGAATAATATCTGGCGCCCAGCCTAATTTTTTTACAGTTTCAAGAGTTCCTTTACAGAAGAATATACATCTTTCATCATTGTCATCAAACCAGGTATTGGTTTCAGGATTGGTGAGAAAAGCTTTTCTGTGAAAATAATCTTCGTTATCCAAAAAGTAGACCTGTAACCTTGCACCGGGTATAGAAGCAACCTTTATCGTAAGGGGTTTTTCTTCTTCTCCTACGGTAATGTTGATTCCTGAAAGGCGTACAACATCATGCAGACGGTTCTTTTTTTCACTGATTAGCCCAAATCTAGGCATTAAAATTCGGATTTCGTGCCCTTTGTCTTGCAGACCTTGTGGTAGTTTACGGACTATGTCTGCAACATCAGAAACTTTGAAAAAAGGGTCAATTTCGGTGGTTACAAACAATATTTTAAGTTTTTTCATGATAGAACGAACATTTTATTTGGATTTTACAAAATTACGAACTTTTTTTGCGACTTCCAAATTTAATATGGGCATGCTTTTGCCTTAAACGAAAGCACCCTCATTTTTGATACAAAAAACGCAATATACATGGAAATATTTACCCACATCAGTGACGTGAAAAATTATATTCACGTTAAGAAAATTATAGGACGTGAAATAGGTTTTGTACCCACTATGGGCGCATTGCATGAGGGGCATTTGTCTTTAATACGGGCAAGCAAAAATAAAGAACTACTTACTACAGCTTCTATTTTTGTAAATCCTGCCCAGTTTGGACCCAATGAAGATTTTAATAAATATCCCCGCCCGATAGAAGAGGATATAGAGTTGTTAAAATCGGTAAATTGTGATGTATTATTTCTGCCATCAGTGGAGGAGATGTACCCTGAAAAAGCAGCGGTTCAGATGACTATGCCTTTGTATACACAAAAATATGAAGGAGAACACCGTAAGGGGCATTTTGAGGGGGTTATGCTGGTAGTAGCCAAACTTTTTAACATTGTATCTCCTGATGTTGCTTTTTTTGGTCAGAAAGATTTTCAGCAGTGTGCTGTTGTTAAGCAAATGGTAAAAGATTTGTCTTTTCCTGTTAAAATAGAAATTATACCCACAGTAAGAGAAGCAGACGGATTAGCTATGAGTAGCAGAAATCGTTATCTCTCTGCCGAAGAGCGTAAAAAAGCAGTAGGAATTTATCAGACTTTAGTGTATACCAAAGGACTTGTACAACATGAAAAAAATGTAGAAAATTTAATTAGACATGCTTATATCTACATAGAAAAATTTGGTTTTACGCAGATTGACTACATAGATATTGTTCAGGCAGATACTTTACAAACGCTTCATATAGCAGAAAAAGAAAACAATCCTGTTATGCTTATTACCGCAAGATGCGGTACTACCCGCCTTTTAGATAACATGTATTTATATGAAAATTAAAACTCACCTACGTTTTTAATTAAGCAAAATTTTGATATCCATTAGATAAAAAACCACAGAGTCCTGTTTTTTTCATTTAGCAATATCAGTAGCTATAACATTGTTTTCTGTTCTGTAATGAAAAAACCTGCAAGACTAATCGCCTTACAGGTTTTATGATTTAACTTTTTGCAGTTTTATTTAACAATACTCATGCGTTTGAGGTCTGTGTAAGAACCTGCCTGCATTCTGTACATGTACATACCTGCGGGTAGGTCAGATGTATCAATCTGAAGAGTTTTAGCACCAGATACATTATCTTCTAAAATAGTTCTGATGACTTTACCTTCTAAACTCATCAATGTAATTACCACGCGTTCTGTTTTAGGCACATAAATGTCTAAATTGGCGATGTTGTTAGTAGGATTAGGATAAGTTTGACCTAAATAATAGCTATTATTGGTCATAGCATTTTTAACTTCGGTACAAACCTCAACTACAACATAAGCTGTATCTGCATTTGAACAGCTATTTACATCAGTATATGTATAGATTACCATGTGAGAACCTACCCCTGCTGTACTTGGGTTAAATGTATTACCACCTGTAATGTATGCACCCCCAGAGTAAGTACCTCCTGCGGGCGTACCACCCATTAAGGTAAATGGAGCATCAGTAGTACAAACGGTATCTTGTGATGGAGGCACGTTATAGGTCACGCTCGGTAAAGGATTAACCACAATTTTGACTTTTACACGTGGGCTAGACTCACAAGTTCCGTTATCTGCGGTTACATAAGCTGAATATGTTGTCATAGCTACTCCTGTAATTGTAGCACCTGTAAAGAACGGTGTTCCGCCTGTCGGGTTATCGTACCATTTAATAGTTCCTGTTCCTGACATAGTAATGGTAATGTTAGTACCTGCACAAACGGTATCATTAGGCATTATACTGGCAACGGTAGGTGCGGCTGGTAGAGGTATAACAGTTACAATAATCATGGTACGGTTAGAACTACAAGCCCCCATTTCCTCAGCTACGTAGAAAGTATCTGTTGCAGTGAGAACAGGAGTTGTAAATGTACCACCCGTAGCAAGAGAAGTGCCACCTGTCATTACATCATACCATTTCAGTGTACCTGTACCTACTGCGGTTGCTGTTAAAGTAGTACTATTACCAGAGCAAATACTTAAATTAGCAGGAGGGGTTGTATTATTAGGTGCAGGCATAACAGGGCAGGTAATAATGTTGATGTTATCTATGTCTATCCAATAATCTCCGCTTCCCCATTTGGCTATCCAACGGAATACTACGTTTTGACCTGAGAATGCACCAGGTAGAGTGATAGATTTGTTTACAAACAAGTTAGAAGTTGTATGTGTAGTAGAAGTAATCACAGAACCAGGAAGTTTTGTAAAAGTTACGCCACAATCTAACGAGTACTCTAAATAAAGCGAGTCTGTAGTTGTTAAAGTGGTAGCTATACCACCTGGATTTGCATAACCTGTGTAGTCTACAATACGGTAATCAAAACTGAGTGTACTTGAGCTACCAAAAGGACCTAGTTTAGGCATGATAGCAAAAGAACTATTATTACCACCGTATAAATTAGCGGCAAAACCCATATCTGCGGTAGCACCGTGAGTACTACGAGCTTTAAAGTCAAAAGCAGAAGTGAGGTCTACTGTCCAGCCTGTAGGTACAGAAGCATCAGGGTAGCTGTTGAAGTTTTCAGCATAAGGTAAAGCTAATGGTGCAACCACAGTTCTATTGACAGGCGTCATAGCATCATTAGAAGCATTACCATCAGCAGGAGTAGTCATAGCAGTAGAAGCATTAAACGTATATGTTCCTGCTGTGGTCATATTAAGAGTACCAGGCAACGTGAAAGTCACATTAGTTAAAGGAGCAAAACCACCTGCACCTACAGTATAAGTACCACTTAAAGTAGCTGTGGTAGCTCCTGTTACGTTAACGGTTACGGGAATATTTGTACCTCCAGGTAACGTACTTGTACCATAGTTACGAATAGTAACGGTTACAGCTTCTGTGGCGCCATAACAACCTACGGCTGGAGGGGCTACCAAATTAAGAATACCTACGTCATTAGGAAGACCATTTAAGCCGTCAAATTCATAAGCACCTATATCAGGGGCAAGATTGGGATTAAGACCTGGTTTTGGGCGAGTAAAGCCGTCATGGTCTATAGTTATTGTAACTACAGCAGCACCCGATTCAATAGGAGTATTAGTATTAGCAGGAATAGTAAGGTCATTATCTGCGGTAAAAGGAGCGTTAGTATTTGTAGCAGGTACAGAAACCGAATCTTGTAAAGTAGTAGCTTTCCATGCACCAAGATCATTAGAATTACCTGTACCAATAATAGTACCTACTTTTCCTACAAAATGTTCTGTACCTGCAGTAGCCGCAGGAATATTGTAAGAATTATTGTTAATAGTTGCATTAGTACCAAAGTTATAGCCCGCAACAAACCATACTGCTTTATGTTCTTTTTGTGTACTTGTACTTCCTGATGCGGTGAGTTTGTTAGCAAAAATATTATTCCGCACGTCTACGGTTACAGTTGTAGAGGTTACACAAAATGCCGCAGATGCTGAACCTGCTGTACCTGCTGTACTATAATCCCCATAAATATGAACGCTATTATACCATACTTTATAGTTAGTACCTCCAGCCAAGCGAATACCAAAAGGATTATAGATGTTACTTATACCCGAATAATGCGTAGTAGTAATATCATAGATTACATTATTTGCAATAGTTGTATTTGTACCTGCGGTAACATTGATACCATAAGCTCCCCATCCTGATGTACTTGGAGAGGCAACTCCCCATATTTTATTACGGGTGATGTTTACATTATTTGTACCTGAACCAAACATGTCTATACCTGCATTTGTGGTTGCTACTGTAGGTAGTAAGCGAATATTAAATATCTGATTTTGACTGATATTGCCACCATTGATATTTTCTAAATGTATTCCTCTAAATACAACATAATCCGCGGGGGTATTAGAACCAATAATGTTTTGAGTAATAGTAAGGTTGTCATTTACTCCTGAAGTGGTACTAGATGAACGTACAGAGATACCTACATAAGCTTTTCTAATTTCATTATTTTGAATAGTAAGGTTATCATAGTCTATACCATTAGTATTGCTGTTTGTTATTGTGGGCGTAGCACTACCATTAGCGGCATAAATACCCGCAATATAGGTAGATGTGGTATAAGAAGCTCCATCTAAATTACCAATGATAACACAGTTCTTAATAGTATTGTTTGAACAATCTCCAACGGTAGAGCTACCTACTAAACGAATTACCGCAGTATTATTTACTGCACTAGTATTAGCATTTACAATAGTTAAGTCTCTTTGCACAGGTGCGCCTGCAATATCCCCGTCAATAGTTACGTTGTCTGCACCGTTGAGTTCTATAACCCCACGATTAGCCGGAGGTGTGCCTGATATAGTGGCTACTACCGTAGGAACGATATTTACAGATGTATAATTTGCACTTCCTGAACCGCTTGCATTTAAGGTAGCAGGAGTAGCACCTTCTGTGGTACTTCCTGTAATTGAAATGCTGATTACCCCTTGGTGTGTTCCCGCATTGATAGCACTGAATGCCGCGCCAAGAGTGGTGTACGAACCCGTGGGCGTTCCTGCCGTTGCTGTAAGGTTAACCTGAGCAAGTGCAGGTTTACTTAATAAACCTATGAGCAAGATTAAACTGATTTTGATTTTTTTTGATAACATACGCATAAAGCATGAAATTTAATTCAAAGCAAAAATAATATTATTTTCAATATAGTGGTTCATTTATTTAGTATTTTTGATATAAAAAAAGTCAATAACATAGATAAAACACGCTTATATAAAAGAGTACAAAAAATCGTTAAGCAAATTATACTGTGGCTTTAGCCTTGCCTGAACGCAAATTATTTTTGTACACAAACTATTCTTTCCATATTTGAGGAAAAAGCAGGAGGCTTGTTCCTACAAAAGCAACTATCATTGCCAGAAGGCTTAAAAAATTAGGATAAGATATACTTCTTTCCAAGCCGTCCATAGCATTTTTGGAAACTTTAATAAGAACTGTCAGTAAAGGAACAAATACAGGCATGCCCAGAATAGCTAGCAGTCCTGAATTTTGATTTACTGATATACTACTCAAAGCAGATATAAAAGTCAGTACTACGGCAAACGCTATACTACCTAAAACAAGATTAAGCAAAAAAATAACTATATCTTGTACAGGATTACCCATAATTATAGCATAAAATCCATAATTAAGTAAAGAAAGAACTGTCATCATGGCACTATTGTAAATAATTTTACTCATAATAATTGACAGTGCTGAGACCTGTGTGTACAAAAAAATATTTACCCCGCTTTCTTCCTGCACAAAAGATTTTCCCATAAGTTGAATAGCATTGAACAGCATCAATATCCAGAAAAGCGCATTCCAAAGTACAGGGTGTATTTGTTTTACTACTAAGTACAGTACGAATGAAGTACAAAACACATATAGAACCAGCCCATAAAAAGCAGTTCTTCTTCGCCACTCTGTACGCCATTCTTTTTGTAACAATAACCTGATTTCCTTTCTGTTCATGTATTCTCAGCAAAAGTAATAAAGAATGGCTACCTAAGTCAAAAAAATACTTATTTTTGCTTGTAAAATCAAGGTGTAATATGTATCGTATTTTTGTTTTGTGTGTAGTTATGGTAAATTTTGTTCTCTCTGCCACAGCTCAGAGCAAGCCGAAAGAAAAGCCTCGTCCGTTTACACAAATTAAGGTTAATGATTATTTTACATTAGATAACAAAGAATTTGTTTGTATTGCTACCTTGCAGTACGGAGAAGTTATTATTGGAGATACTATGGACGTGTACACCACCAAAGGTCTTATGGGAAAATGCAGGATTATAGAATTGGAAAATCCTTATACAGAAGAGAAAATAACCATAAAACATGCTGTAGCAAGTTTAAAAGTAACTGCAAAAGCCTTTAATTGCTCTATTGACGAACAGTGTTACTTGGTTACCAAAGACAAACTGCCTTATGGCGTACGCATACAAAGGTTTCCCCAAAAAATTCAGAAAGACACTGTAAAAACGATTAAAGATACACTGAAAAAAGCACCTTAAATGAAACAAAACTTGAAAAATGCCGCTTTTTTGTGTATTTTTGTGTATTGATATGGACGCAACCGAATTAGAGAAAAAAGCAATACTCAACCGATATAAAGCTTTATACCGTAGTTGCAAGCATTTTTCTAAGGAAGAGCTCAAATTTGTTCGTAAAGCCTTCAATTTTGCTAATAATGCTCATAAAGACATACGAAGAAAATCAGGAGAACCGTATATCTTCCACCCTATTGCTGTTGCCCAGATTGTAGCCACAGAAATAGGATTAGATGCAACTTCGGTTGCTTGTGCTTTATTACATGATGTTATAGAAGATACCGTAGCTGAAGAAGAAGATATTCGGAGAGATTTTGGGGAAACAGTCTTAAAAATTATTTTAGGACTGACCAAAATATCTGGGGTTTTTGAATACGAAAGCGAACAGGCAGAAAATTTCAGACGTATGCTTTTGACTATGTCTGACGATATTCGGGTAATACTCATAAAGTTTGCAGACCGCCTGCATAATATGCGCACATTAGAACACATGCAGCCAGACAAACGCTTGAAGATTGCATCAGAAACTTTGTACTTGTATGCACCGCTGGCAGGAAGGCTAGGGTTGTACAATATAAAGACAGAAATGGAAGACCTTTCTTTCAAGTTTACAGAACCAGAAGAATACAGCAAAATACTTTCCCAAATGCGGGCAACCCGTTTTGAACGAGAAAAATTTATTCAGGAATTTATTGCCCCGCTAAAATTAGAACTTATGAAAACAGGGTTAAATTTTGAAATAAAAGGACGCACTAAGTCTATTTATTCCATATACCGCAAAATGCAAGCCCAGAATATCCCATTTGAACAAGTATTTGACTTATTTGCTATCCGTATCATTATTGATATTCCAGAACCTTATATGCGGGAAGTGCTTAACGACAAGCAATTGGAGGAAGTAATTAGCGCACAAAGGCAGAGAGAAAAAGATGCGTGTTTTAAAATATACAATGTTATTACTTCTTTATATCATTCCAACCCCAATCGACTGAGGGACTGGATAAATACCCCCAAAGCTAATGGCTATGAGGCTTTGCATACTACAGTAATGTCCAAAACGGGCAGATGGGTAGAAGTACAAATACGTACCCGCCGTATGGACGATATAGCAGAGAGAGGTCTAGCTGCACACTGGAAGTACAAAGAAAAAAGTCAGGCAAATACCTTTGATAAAATAGTCAGTGATATACGCAATATGGTCGCTTTTCAACAAAATCATAATGCCGAAGATTTCGTAAACGATTTCAAACTTAACTTTTTTACTGACGAAATTTATACGTTTACTCCCAAAGGAAAAATGCTTATCCTACCTAAAAATGCTACTGTATTGGATTTTGCTTATGAAATACATGGTAACATAGGCAATCGGTGTATAGGAGCAAAAGTAAACAATAAACTAGTTGGCAGAGACTATCCGCTTTCTAACGGCGACCAAGTAGAGATATTGACTTCTGACAAACAACAGCCCGAAGAAGAATGGATAAATTTAGTCAAAACAGCTAAAGCCAGTTCCATGATAAAAGATGCGATTAAATCTCAAAAAAAACAGATTGCCGAAAAAGGATACGATATGTTAGTCCAAAAGTTAAAAAGTCTGAACATAGAACCTACACATAAAAATCTTTCTCGCATGCAGTTGTACTTCAAAATAAATGACCTTGCCGCATGGAACTATGCTATCGGTTCAGGTAAATTTCCTTTACATTTGTTAGATGAATACGCCAAAACTCCAGACCTTAAAAAAAAGAAAATTGTAGATAGTTCAGACAATAAAAGCATATCCGAGGTAGTCAAAAGGCTCAATAAAGACATGCAAACTATCAGCAGTACAACCAAAAACCTTCGTTTTGAATATGCTTTTTGCTGTAACCCTATACCCGGTGATGCCATTGTGGGTTTTTATTTTCCTGAAAAAGGAATAGAAGTACATCAAATTAAGTGTGCTAATGCGATTAAGTTGATGAGTCATCACGGAAATAGAATTGTCAATGTAAAATGGAATGAACAAAAAGAAGTAGCTTTTTTGGCAGGAATAAAAATAAATGGTGCAGACAGAATCGGTATTGTAAAAGATATTACGAATGTAATCTCTGCCGAAGAACAAATCAATATGCGAAGTGTAAATATTGACAGTAACGGTGGTATTTTTGAAGGTACGCTTATGCTCTATATCCAAGATACACAACAGTTAGAACATTTGATAGAAAAACTAGAAAAAATAGAAGGTGTACTCTCTGTTATTCGTTTTGATACATACAGTATGGCACAATAACGATTATGCTGTTTTTATTTTTCAGAGAGGTTAAGATATATGGTTACAGAACGTTGTTTTTCAGGAAAATCAAAAGCAGAGTTGGTAATCTTGGGAAACTCAATCAATAATTCATCTGCTTTGGATAAATCAAAACTTTTTTCTTGCCGTACTTTTTCTATAAGCATTCGCGTAGTAAAAGAAATTTGATTATTTTGTATAGGCGCAGAGTATATTTTTTCAGGACTACTTTTATTTTTGGTGATAATCATATAAATATCTGCTGTTCCTGAAAATAAACTTGCGGGAATATTTTTACCTTGTATAGTTAAGGTTGTAATTTTATCTACATTTTGTGGAGTGATGATAGGAGGGAGATTATCGTTATACTTGCCAATTTTAGTCTTTCCTATCTTGATAATAGTAGAAAGCACAGTTTTTTCTTGTTTTTCTTGACCGTATCCAATTTGCATAAAAATAAATATAACAAATGATAATATACTTACTTTTATTAGATTAAAATGTAAAGTTTTCATGACCACAAAATTACAAAATAATTTGCAATACACAATGGTATAGGTTGTGTGCTGTGCAAAACAAAAAAGATGTTATTTGTACTGTTAAAATAAGGAATATGTTATTTTTTTGATTTTATTATATTCATTAGTTTCTGTATTTTCAATAATAAACTCTTCCAATGCTTTTTTGTTATAGGCTTTAAGATTAGGTTCTCCGTTATCTCTTTTGTCTAATTCATCTTTATAGATTTAAAGAGCGACCATCACCACAAGCTGGGTCTAAAATTGCTTTTCCCAAAATACTTGGGCTATCAAAACCTATATCAGATAAAATCTTTTCTACTATAAAACGTGGAGTATAAACCTTGCCTAATAGTTTTTGATTGTCGTACTTTTTATTCAGCGAAGCCATTATAGTTGAGATTTGTGGAATTTAGCAAAATTTAATACCTCATTAAATAGGTTTTTATATTTATCCATTACTACGTATAGCTTCCACAGGGTCTAAACGGCTGGCTTGTAGCGCAGGTAAAAATCCTGATACTAAACCGATAAACACAGAAAGTAATAATCCTCGTAGAATGTCTTTGCTGTCTATTACTATTTTGAAGTTAGAAAGCGGAAGAGCATAATTAAACATTAACACTAACATGAGCAAAATACTTAATCCTATCAAAGCGCCAATGACACATAAAAATATGGCTTCTATAAGAAATTGAGAAAGAATAAACGATTTTTTTGCCCCTAATGACTTTTGTATGCCAATTTCGCGTGTACGCTCTTTTACAGATACATACATGATATTAGCAATACTGAAACCTCCAACAATAATAGAAAACATACCGATGATAGTACCAATAGCCGCAATACCTGAAAACAAATCATTAAGGCTTTTTGTAAGTGCTTCTTGTTTGTTAATAGTAAAATTATCCTCCATGTAAGGTTTTAAGCCTCTTTCTGCGCGTAAAATGCCTGTAGCTTCATAAAATACTCGTTCTAAATTATCATATTTGTCTGCCCGAACTGTAATCACAGGGTCTACTTTGTTGGAAGACGCATTCCATATTGTATTAAAAATAGTTTGGGGAATAATTACTACATTATCATTGCTGTTACCAAACAATCCTGCACCTTCTTTTTTAATAATACCTACTACTGTCAGTTTTTTACCTTTGTAGATAATTTGCTGATAAAGTGCATTGCCATTAGGAAACAAGCCCACAGCTACATCATAGCCGATTATACAAACAGGTTTAGCAGTTTTAAGTTCTAACTCAGAAAAATAACGTCCTACGGCAAATTTGAAGTCTTTTATCTTGTAATAATCTTCTGTAACGCCTTTTACAGTAATATTTTCTACGCTGTACCCTTCTCGTTTTACTAATTCGTTATTTACAGAGTATTCTAACGCAATACCATCAGTACGCTGTAAATTTTGCTTCAAGGCTTGATAATCTCTTAAAGATACCTTTGGACGGTTGATATATTTCCACCAACTATTAGAATTGTCCGCCCAAGGCCATTTATGAATATACATCACTTCATTTCCTAATGAAGATACACTTTTATTTACATTATACTGCAGGGAATATACCATAGTATACACAGCCGTAATGGCAAAAATACCTATGGCTACTCCAAGAGTAGTCAGAAAAGTGCGCAGTCTGTGTCCTCTGATAGCTTTTACCGCAAAGGCAATACTCTCCCACCAAAACTGAAAGAAATTCATAATAAACTTGTTACAAATATACAAGGTAAAAAACAGGAATACACAACGTAAAATGTTGTATGTATTAAATAAAGTATAAAAGTTTTTCAGGTTCGTATCTGTAAAAAACCATAGAGAATGTAGGATTAACTTTATATTTGCACCATGCAGAAGAAAAAAATGCTTGTGATATGTCCGTATCCTGAGGGGGTAGCGCCTTCGCAAAGATTAAAGTATGAACAGTATTTTGAATATTTTAGAGAGAATGGTTATGAAATTACGGTATCTCCTTTTATGAACCTTAAATTTTGGAACATTGTGTATAAAAAAGGGCATTTTTTTGAGAAAATTTTTTGGACAAAAGTAGGTTATCTAAAACGAATACGAGATTTATTTACACTTCGCAAGTATGATGTAGTTTTTGTTACATTATGGGTTACACCAATAGGTCTGCCGATTATGGAAAACCTCTTTGCTTGGTTTGCTAAAAGTTTAGTGTATGATATTGATGACTTGATATTTCTCGGGCATTCCAGCACAGCTAATAAAATGATAGCTTGGATAAAAGGAAAACGCAAAATGATTACACTCATGAAACACGCTGACCATGTAATTACATGTACACCTGTACTTGACCGTTTTGTACGACAATATAACTCAAATACTACGGATATATCTTCTACCATTAACACAGATACGTATATTCCTGTTAATCCTTATACTAATGATAAAAAAATTGTCTTAGGTTGGAGTGGTAGCCATAGTACTGCAAAATATTTGTATTTACTCACATCTGTATTGCAAAAATTAAGAGAAAAATATGACTTTACTTTATTAGTTATGGGAGATGCTAATTTTAGAATGGAAGGTATTGAAGTAGAAGCCTTATCTTGGAGCGAAAAAGCCGAAGTACCTACTTTACAACGCATAGATATAGGTTTATATCCTTTACCTGATGAACCTTGGGTATACGGCAAAAGCGGGTTAAAAGCTTTGCAGTATATGGCATTAGGCATTCCTACTGTGGCAGAGAAACTTGGAGAAGACCATGCTAATCACCGCATTATTGAACATGGCGTTTCAGGTTTTCTTGCCCATACAGAAGAAGAATGGATTAACTATATCAGCCAACTTATAGAAAATCCAGATTTACGAAAATCCATAGGTACTGCGGCGAGAGAAAAAGTGCTAAAGTACTATTCTATTCATGCCAACAAAGATACTTATCTCAATATTCTCAATACCGTTACAGAAAAGAAGCGGAAAAAATAGTTCTGTCTATTAGTTAATAATTACCTTTCTACCAACTTAATCTGAGAAACAACTTAACAAAAAAACCTTTTACTTAATAAACACAATTTTTCCGTATCCTTTGCGATTAAAATATTTGTCTTTATCTGATATAACTACCTTCATTTCTTTACCTTGATGTTTAGCTGTCATTTTATACAAATAAACTCCTGAACTTAATTTTGTTTGGCTAGCATCTGTGCCTTCCCATGCGTATTCAGAGATGTTTTCGCCATGTTTTACATTAGTAAAAAATATACGATTAACTTGTCTGCCCATCATGTCAAAAATATCTACAAAAACTTCATCAGGAATAACTGAACCTTGAATAGTAAAACTAAATTGTGTTTTATCTGTAAAAGGATTAGGAAAAGCAAATATCTGCGTAATACCACTTTCTTGTTTGAATACACCAAATATTACTGTTTTGCTTATTTTGTTTTGAGAGTAATCTCTGGCTTTTATTGAGAGTGTATAGTATCCGTCAGATAACGAGTCATGAACGATTTGTATGCTTGCCGTATTCGCATTAGTAGTTGTTCCTGGGTTAAATAAAGCATACAAACTGTAAGTAGGATTAAAATAAACAGGTTTTTTATCTCCATTTGGGTATGTAAGCGTAATTTCTTCAAAATAGCTGGTATCTGCAAGATAAAAGCGGGTGGAGTTATCTTGTAAAGTAGCGAAAATTATTACGTTAGGTGATACTTGTGTTTTGTCTGCAATTTGTACTCCGTCAAAAGTGATTTTCATTTCAGGAGGAGTATCATCTTTAATATAAATACGTTTTTTGAAAGTGTTATTATGGTAATACTGTTCTAATGGGTTTCTATTAGGATTAACTTCTATAACTACATCATACCAACCTTCTGTGTTACCGAGTAGTGTTGTACTAAACGATAATAATAAACTATCTGATACCCCAAACATAGAGCGTATTTTTTCGGTTTTGAGCATGATTTTTTCATTAGAATACGCATTTTCTAAATAGTAATATACCCAAACACTGTCCACAGGATAAGGGGATACATTTCTTACATATATTTCCCCTTGTATATCAGATTTGTATCCTATCGTATCACTTAAATTAGATTTCCAAGTAGCAGGGTCTAAAGTTAAATCTCCTACTCCTGTATAGAATACAAGGTTATGGCGTAATTGTGGTGCAGTATTAAATAAAGTGTCTTTGAAGTTAGCTACAAGGTCTAAATAGGGATAGGTATTAGCACTAATGGTACTTAAATCTGTATTTTGGTAAGTTCTTACTTTGGATTTAAGAAGAGTTCTTGTACCGTCAGTTTTTACGCCATAGATGTTGTAGGTAATAGTATCGCCCATAGGGTCAATGCGGGTAGTATTTGTATTCCAATGTAAAGAACTCCAAGAACTTGCAGGGCCTATACGTTCATACTCGTATATTCCTTCATACCAGAAAGTATTGTATACTACACGTAAAAATGCGCTTTGTGCTGTCATAGGTGTGCCTAGGCTTGGGTCATAACCTTTTTCTATGGCACTACCAATAGAAGCGCCTTTTCTACCAAAAATAATAAAAGACTCATTATCATTAAAACTTCGGATACTACCTGAACCTATATTTTCAAAGGCTTGATAGGTTTGTTCGTTAAAGGTAGAGAGTGTAATATTTGCTGTAGCAAATTTCCATGCAAATACAATATAACCGTCAGGAATACTGTTAATAAAAGCGGGTATTTTGTCTTTACCATTTTGATTAAAGCAATATGCAGGAGAGTTAAAGTAAAAACCACCGTTATCACCACAATCAAATCCGCCAAAGGGTGCTTCCCATGCTTTTAGGCTGGTAGGGTGCATCACAGCAATAAATAAACCTGTATATGCACCTATACAACAACAATTGACATCTAAACCTACTGCACCATTTACACTATATCCTGTACTGGTATTTATGTCAATAGTAGCTGTATTTTGTGAGAAAGTCCATAATTTTTCTGTTGGGTTAATGTCTAAAAGATATTTTTTACCATCATAATATTGTTGTAAATGCACCTGAGCAATACCACTCGGAGAACCTGAAATATAAGTAAAGTTAGAAACTGCCCAGTACTCCTGTGTAGAATTTGAATTCATTTTTACTCGCCAGTAATAGGCTGTACTATCACTTAAAGAAAAAGGCAAAACAACCTCCGCTTGATAATTTTTAGTAGGAACATCAGAATAGGTTTTTAAGAAACCTGAATTAAAAGTGCTTACAGTGTCAATTTGGAAAGTAAAAGTAGTATTAGGTTGGGTGTGCATGTTTTCTGCTGAGGCTATTAACTTAACCGTTGGAGTACTAACAATTTGATATTTGACAGGATACATAGCAATAGCCTTATTTTTAGGTAAATAAAATGATTTACAAGCAGAGTTATTAGTTTCATCTAGTTCAGTGATAAGATTTTGATAATCCAGAGCTATACAAATAGTGTTGTTTTCATACAATTGTATATTTTTGGTTTTAATCCATATTCTTAAAGTATCTTTGTTAAAAAGTTGCCCTGTATAGGCTTTTTGATGTACAATTTTAGTATTAACGGCAATACGATATTGTATACTATCTCTGTAAGCACGGGCATTATTACGTATCACAGCTTGTACCATAAAACTGTCTGCTTGTAATGAAGTATTTTTAGGTAATATAGTAATATCGCTGGATTGAATAGTAAAATCAGGTTTAGTGGGAAGTTCTAATTTTAGGCTTGGGTCGCCTTGTAAGCACACGTATCTTGCATGATTTCTGAAAGCAGGAACATACGGAGCAGGAACATTTGTATAGTTTTTGAGCGTATTTTGCACAGCATCACCAATAGGCACATTAGAAGTATCTCTAAATAATTTAGTGTAAAGGGTATCTACATAATTGTCTACTACGCCTAACCATGTTGTAGCACTGCCCCCAAGATAAATAACAGCACCTTTTTCAGGAGTTTTTAAGAAATTTTCGCCTATACTGCTTCCTGCAAGAGAAAAATCCCCTGTCTGACAACCATTAGAAATAATAAAAGGATAACGGTCTTTATTTTCATATTTAGTAACGTCATCTATGGCAACGTCCCAATTTTGAGTAGTACCGTGTCCAAGGAAGTTAATTATACCAACACCATTGTTAATTTTGTTAAAAATTGTTGACATGATGTCTCCTACAATGGGTTTAGTAAAATCTTTTGTGTGTGTAAATACATCTCCGCCGTAAGGATACCCTTCAATTTCAGGTGCCATGATATTTTTGAGGATATGCGAAATGGTATCAATTTCCCATTTATTAGCTCCCCCACCGAGATGAAGAGCATTTTTAAGGTAAGGTTTTGCGCCTTGTTGTTCAAAGGCTTTTACTTTATCTAAATATGCAATTACTTCACTATTATTGATAGCAGTTAATCTACCTATGGTTAAACGGTCATTGGATAAAATTTGAGAATTATCAAAATTGCCGATAAATATGTTATCACTAGCGGGTGTTCCCCAAGTAGGAATAAGATTGTTATTAGAATTTCCTGTTAGAGCTACACATTTTCCGAGTAATAAGATATGTCTTCGTTTTTGAGAGGGTAAAGGATTCCATACGTTAGTTATGTATTTACCCATACGTTTGAGAGCTAATGGTGTAAAATCCCCAAAGGCAAATTCATTCATGATATCTTCTATGTAATAGAGTTTTGCGTTGTATTTTGTACTTCGGTAGGCTAGATATTCATTAGCGCTGCTCGCAAGGCTTTTATGAGCAATGATAATAAAATCATAATTTGCACTAATACCTGCGGGGAGATTAGCAAAGTTAGCTAATTCAGGATTAGGGCAAGGTTTTATTTGACTTTGTACAGTAAAAAATCCTGTTTGATTTGAACCCCCATTGTTAAGAATAATTTTTGCAGTATCTGCGTCCATTATTCCTTCACAAACTACTTTATTGGTCATATCAAAAAAGTAGGCTTTTCCTGAACCTGTAATTCCATAGCGTTTGAAATAATTATTTCCTGCACTACCTTTTACGGTGAGCATTTCTTGTGCAACTATATCATGCTCGTTAAGCAATTTAGGATAACTAATGGTATATTGATTAAAAGCAATGGTACTGTTTGTACCTGTATGTTGTATAGAAAGTGTATTACTTAATGTAAGCCAAGATGCGGGAAATTTAACAGTGCGCGTATGTACAGTAAAACCTGTCCAATTAAAAGAAATGATATTATTTCCGTTCCATTTAAGCAAAACAGTATGTCCTGCGGCGTTATTAGGACAGCCCCCATAACTGGGACTAGCAGAAGAACTACCGCTTAATCCTGTAAATTTGAGTTCTAAAACTACGCTATCTGATGTAGATGTATTAGCTAATGGTGTATCTATGGTAAAATCTGCGGTATAAGGACTGCTAATAACTGTTCCTAATCTACCTTCACCATTAGTAAATTCAGGGTTATAGATTTCAGGCATACCAGGCCAAGTAGGATAACCCATAAAAGTTCCTGTATTCCAACAGCTTCTACCGTTATAATATCCCGTAGCTAGCTGTTCTGAAAATGTAGTTATACCTTGTATAAACAAGGGCGCGGTAAATGAAGTATTTTGATATAAAGTATAGCGTTGTGTAGAAGGTGTAGTGCTTGTAGTTAAAAAATAGCTTGCGGTATCACCACCAAAAAGGGAATGTTTAGTATTCGGTTGGTGAGTAGCGCTAGCATAGAGTTCTGCATCATCTAAACCGTCATGACCTTTGGCATAAAAGTATAAGGTATCTCCGCTGTCCCAAATAGAGTTACTATTGTTGTCTTTTATCCATAAAATTCGTTCTGCACCTCTTCGGTATAAACGAATATTGGATATAGGTACACTACTTAAACCTACACTACTCGTCTGCGGAAAAGTTAGTGCATAAATACCTTCCTGCGCAATACGTATTTTGTAATAGTTTTGGCTATAATCAATCCATGTGTTATTATAGGTTTGGCTATACAAAAATGAAGTAAATAAGCAAGTAATGAGAAGAAGTACAGATTTTTTCATATTTCTAACACAAATATACGAAAGAAAACGAAAAGAAAGACAAAATAATTTATCTGTTGTAAAAATTTTGCTTACCTATTATACTGTATCGTAACAGTTTAATACTTTATCTTTGTATTATATGAAGCCTGAGGAGATTGTTAATCTGTTAAACAATGAGTATTCAGATAAAAATATTTTGGTCATTGGGTATCCTGCGGTAGGAAAAACTACTTTTGCAAAAAAATATATTGAACATTTACCCTATCATACACTTATTAGTACAGATGATTATCTTTCTCATGGGTATGAAGAATCCTTGTACGCACTTATAGAAGACCTTATAAAAATACAGAATCTTACTTTGGTGGAGGGAGTCTTGGGATACAGGTTATTACGAAAAGGAGTACAATTGGACTGTTATTATCCTGACGTAGTATTTGAGCTTACTGCCCCTTGGACACACATAGAAAAAGTATATCAGACAGAAAGAGAAACCAAAAAAATCCCGAATCTGAAATCTTTTATCAAAACTTTGGATACTATTCTTAAACAATATCAAGGCTTACCTAATCCGAAGCCACCGATTTGGCATAAAACAGCCATGATTGGTCTAACTGACTGAAATAAAGCTACTTACCTGCTACTCCTGCATTATTTTTTTTTTCAATCTGAATGTTTAGAGCAATATCTACGTCTTTTTTTACTTTTTGCGTAGGTGTTTTTTTATCCATAAATCCGTCTTTGGTAACTACAAGTTCATAATCACCAGGGGGTATATCATGAATTTCATATTTACCTTCACTATCCGTAATAGAAGAGAATGCTGTACCAGGTATAGCTACTTTTGCACCTACAATAGGTTCGTTAGTTTCGTATTCTACTACTGTGCCTCGTATGGCGCTTTGTGCTAATACTTTACAATCACCTGTTAATGTATCAAATAATAGGGTAAAGATAATAAGTAAAAGTGGAATATAAAATTTAGACATAAACTATCGTGTATTATTGCTTTACATTTTGTTAGGATATGATTTGCAAATATAATAATAATTCGTATTAAATCAATCACATTTTTTCTTCTTTATATTTTCCCTGACTGTGAAGTAACCATCTGCGTATTTCAAAACTTATATCGGAATGGGTTTTTGTAGCAATCTGTTTGCCATCAGCAAACTTAAAGTTAATAAAAACTTTTACGCTGCCATTACCTTGGTCTTCAAGGTCAAAAACAACAGTTACAGGGTCATTGATTTTAAGTTTCGGAATTTTGACATCTTTATAGCGCATACGGGCGTAATCGCCATAGTATTGTCTTAAACCAAAGCCTGCCATATAACCTTGTATTTTTGCCTGTACTTTTTTCCTGTCTGGAATATTATACGTAACCACAAAGCAATTATCTTTATTAAAACCACTATCAGGGCATATAACTTCTTCCAAATTGGCATTCATATCGTATTTTATTTTGTTTACCTGCATTTGGTTAAGTTTTTCTATGGGTGTTACTTGATAAGTAATTGCGGGTCCTGAATAGGTTTGATTAGGAATTTGAGCTATGAGATAGCTTGATAGAAAGAAGATAAAAAGGATAGAAATGTTTTTCATAATTCAAATATAATACGAATTTGTGAATATGCCAAGTAAACAAATTTTTATTTTTTGATAAAAAGAAGAACACGGATTAGTCTTTCTTATACAATAACTTCATAGCAATAATCATACAGATAAAACCTGCTATAACTACGAGCATAGCCTGTGCGGTATGGTTGAGAGTGGCAGAGACAAGGCTTTGTTCTGTACTGATATGATATGCTATCATAGACTGACTGACTACATAATGATATACCCCTATTCCGCCCTGTACAGGTGCCGCCATTCCTACTGCACCAATTAAGGTAACAACAAGCGCCGCACTTAAACCTAAATGCACTGTGCTGGGTAAAGCTAAAAAAATGCAGTAAGTAGTAAGAGTATAACAAAGCCATATCAAAACTGTGTAGAACAAAAATAAAGGTATGTTTTTTACCTTGCGTATGCTAATCAATCCTTCCCATAGCCCTTCCAGAAATGCTTTTACCTTGATAAGCCATTTGTTTTTTGGATTAAATTTTTTCCAGTTTTTAACTAGAATTATCAAAAAAACAATCCCTAAAATACTCAATAGAACTATAAAAAGCAAGAATTTTTGTTGTTGTTCAGGACTAAAATGAAACGTTTGTACTAACCAATGATAAAAAATGTCATATTCTATTCCTAGCGCAAGCAAAATGACAAGCAGAAGGGTTATTACATCAATAATGCGTTCTAGTACTACCGTTCCAAATACTTGTGCTACGGGTATATTATCTGCTTTGTAAACTACTCCACAGCGGGTTACTTCGCCCATACGAGGAAGTACCATATTCGCAAGGTATCCTACGGCTACACCACAAAAAGTGCTTATCAATCTGGGATTATGTCCTGAAGCCCGCAGTAGCATATTCCATCTTGATGCACGTATTATTTTTTCTAAAATACCAATAAGCATGCTTACCCCTATCCAGAAATAATTGGCTTCGTTAAAACCTCTTTGTATTTCTTTCCATTCAATATCCTTAAACGCAAAAAACATCATAGCCACAGCTACAATAATACCGATAAGGTATTGTATGCTCTTTTTGGTAAAAATTGCCATAAAAAATTATTTTTTAGGTAGTTTATTGTTTTCATCAGGGAATACTACCCAAGGTGTAAAGGTTTTTGCCTGTTCAAATTCCATTTGGCAATAAGATACTACTATCACAATATCTCCCAACTGTACTTTTCTTGCCGCAGGCCCGTTGAGGCATATTACCCCAGAACCCCGCTCCCCTTCTATGATATAAGTTTCAAAACGTTCCCCATTATTGACGTTCAGAACAGTAACTTTTTCATAACCAATCATATTTGCCGCATCTAGTAGGTCTTTGTCTATGGTGATACTGCCTACATAATTCAGCTCTGCCTGTGTAACTTTTACCCTGTGTATTTTAGACTTAAGAACTTCAATAATCATGACTCGCAAATTTCGTAATTTTTTCAATACAAAATAAAAAAACGGACAGTTAATAATTTGACTGCCCGTCTTGTACGAAATCAGAGAGACTTATGCTCTTTTACCACCATATTTTTCAATAAGCATGTCATCTACTGCATCGGCCGCATAGCTTTGTGCATCAAGCATTTCTGCTACTTCTTTGGCTTCCAGACCGTCAGCATAGCGGGAACTTACCAGACAGATTAGTTCATTGTTATAAACAGTAAAGTATGTACCTACAAGACTGTGATTGATAGACAGCAACTCTAGAAACAATTGTTCTCTATTATTAGCAGGAACTTGCATAATGCCTGAGATAACTACAAATATTGCTTTGTTTTCCTGATTGATATTCAGCAACATAGTTACATTTGCAGAGCCTCTTTGCAAATTCCATACAGTAGGGGTCTCTGTACGGCAGGTAGCTACGTCTATTCCGAAGGAAGCGATAGCTTGCTCTACTACGGGGATAAAAGATTGTAAATTAGTCATAATTTTACAAAGGTATAGTATATTTTACATTATTCAAAATGTGTATGAATATTTTTATTTTCTACAATAAAATGAAACCTAACTATACCCCTTTTCGTACAAGGTACATCTTTTTGGACAAATTACGCTTATATGTTGGATTTTTTATGTTTTTTTTGTGGCAGTTCATACTTTTGTTTTCATAGCAGACCTTTCGCTTTTACAGACGCATATTTAATCCTACTTTTGTGCCATGAACTTAATTGATGGCAAGGCCACTGCGGCACACATCCTAGAAAATTTAATGACAGAGATTACACAACTTTCCCACAGACCCGGACTTTCTGTTATTCTGATAGGCAATAATCCTGCTTCACAAGCTTATGTAAATGCCAAAATAAAAGCATGTAATAAAATTGGTATTTATTCAGAACTGATTACTTTACCTGAAACGGTTTCAGAAGATTATCTGCTGGAAAAAATAGAAAGTCTTAATCAGGATAAAAACATACACGGTATATTAGTACAACTTCCACTGCCAAGGCACATTTCTACTAATAAAGTTATAGAAGCAATTAGTTATCAAAAAGATGTAGATGGATTTCACCCTATTAACATGGGAAGATTAGCCAAAGGATTACCTGCACTTATTCCCTGTACGCCCAAAGGTATTCAGGAACTCCTTAAATTTTACAACATAGAAACCGAAGGCAAACACTGCGTTATTGTAGGCAGGAGCAATATCGTAGGTATGCCTATGAGCGTAATGATGATGCAAAATATGCCCTTCGCTAATGCCACGGTTACGGTATGCCATTCTAAAACAAAAAATATTGAACAATACACTCGTCAGGCGGATATACTTATTGCGGCAGTAGGAAGTCCTAAAAAAATTACAGGAGATATGGTTAAAGAAGGCTGTGTAGTAATAGATGTAGGCATTAACCGTGTACAGAATGGAGAAAAATATCAATTAGTCGGAGATGTAGATTTTGAAAGCGTTGCCCCTAAAACAACATATATTACCCCTGTACCTGGTGGCGTAGGGCCTATGACCATTGCTATGCTTATGAAAAACACCGTAGAAGCCGCAAAAATGATAA
Source organism: uncultured Bacteroidia bacterium (assembly GCA_938028625.1). GTDB lineage: Bacteria > Bacteroidota > Bacteroidia > JANWVE01 > JANWVE01 > JANWVE01. Next base: position 36,842 of record CALIZB010000087.1, read on the forward strand.
ATAATTTGCTTTAAGTGCTTTTAATTAAGGTTCAAAGCACTCATAAAAAAGTTTTACTCTTTTTTAATTTATTTTTAATGTAGCGATACTTGGATAATTAAAACAGTATATCTAACTTGCAACATGAAAAAAATCATATTTTTATACTGTATAGTATTTGCGGTACTAACTATGCAAGGGCAAGCCTGGTTAGAGTATTTACCTAGCGCTAAAACAAAACAAGATAAAACACAACATAATTTTTATGAATTACAAAAAGCTTTTAATGCTTATTGGCAAGGTAAAACTATACAACGCTCATCAGGATATAAAGTATTTAAACGTTGGGAGTGGTTTAATGAACCGCGTGTGTATCCTTCGGGAGAACTCATAAGCCCTGTACACTATCAAAAAGAACAGCAAAAAAGAAAAGAAACCTTCAAAACTTCTGCAGGCAACTGGACTTCTCTCGGACCTACTTCATGGACTACTAACAGCTATAACCCAGGATTAGGTAGAATAAATGCTATTGCAGTACACCCAACTAACCCTAATATTATATTCATTGGCACACCAAGTGGAGGTTTATGGAAATCTACAAATGGAGGACTTACATGGGCAAATTCAGGTACAGATGCGCTCACTACGCGTATAGGAGTATCTTCTATTGCTATTGACCAAACAAATCCTAGTGTGATGTACATAGCCACAGGAGATGCAGATGGCTGGGATACCCGAAGCATAGGCTTGCTTAAATCTACTGACGGCGGCGCTACGTGGAATACCACAGGCTTAACCTTTGGTACAGGAACAAATAAACGACTTTCACGAGTGCTTATTCACCCTACCAATTCCAATATCATTCTTATTTCAGGTAGTGATGGAGTATACCGTTCTACAGATGCAGGTGCAACTTTTACTCTTACATACAGCGGTATGAATGTACGCGATATGGAATTCAAACCCACAGACCCTAATATAGTGTATATCTCAGGTAATCAATTCTGGAAGTCTACAAATAATGGGGTAAGTTTTACACAGATTACCTCAGGTGTTCCCACAGGTATAGGCAGAATAGAAATAGCTGTAACCCCTGCAAATCCGGACTATGTGTATTTTATTGCCTCCAAAACTAGTGATGATTTTCACAGTTTATGCCGTTCTACTAATAGCGGCACAAGCTTTACTACTCGCTCTAACACACCTAACATATTAGGTTATTCAGATACAGGAGGAGATAGTTCTGGTCAAGCCTGGTATGACCTTACCCTTGCGGTTTCACCTACTAATGCTGAAGAAGTATATGCAGGTGGCATAAATCTATGGAAATCTACAAATGGAGGTAGCTCATGGAATATCATTGCACACTGGTATTATGGTAGTACGCATCCTTACGTGCATGCAGACCAGCATTTTCTTGCTTTTTTTGGCACAAAACTATACGCAGGTTGTGATGGAGGAATTTGGGTATCTTCTAATTATGGCACTTCATGGACAGATTTATCCGCAGGACTACCTATCACACAGTTTTATAGATTAGGCGGAGCACCCCAAAATGCAAATTTGATAGCCGCAGGCGCACAAGATAACGGCTGTAATCTTATGAATGGTACAAACTGGACCCACATTCAAGGGGCTGATGGTATGGAATGTATTATTGACTACATAAATAGCAATATCATTTATACTTCTTCACAAGGTGGAGGACTTAACCGCTCTAATAATGGCGGTCTAAGCTATACAGACATTACTTCAGGCATTACAGAAAGCGGTGCTTGGGTAACTCCTTATGTTATTCACCCCTCAAATCCTGATATTTTGTATGCAGGTTTTGATAATATATGGAAAACTACCAACAAAGGAAGCTCTTGGACAAAAATATCTACTTTTACAGGTACAAGCAAAATAGTAGACGTAAGAATTGCACCTAGTAATCCTAATTACATTTATTGTATAAAGGGTAATACTTTGTATAAAACTACTAATGATGGTGCTTCATGGTCTAATATCACTGCGGGTTTGCCTACAAGTGTTGCACAAATGACCTATATTGCCGTTTCTAATACCAATCCTGACCATGTATGGGTAACATTTTCAGGTACAAGTGCTTTAAACAAAGTATTCAAATCCACTAATGGCGGCGCAACATGGACTAACGTTACGAGTAATCTACCTAATGTACCTGTAAATTGTATTGTGTACCAGAGCGGAATGAGTGATGGTTTATATGTAGGTACAGATATAGGAGTATTTTATACAGATAACACTCTATCCAATTGGCAAGATTTTTCAACAGGACTTCCTCATGTAGTCATAACTGAATTAGAAATCCATTATGGAGCAAGTAAAATTCGCGCATCTACATTTGGTAGAGGAATATGGCAATCTGATTTATTTAGTACGCCTGCCGCACCCCCAATATGTGATTTCTCAGCCGATAAAACTACTATATGTCCTGGAGATACTATTCAATTCAGTGATTTATCTTCTTATGCCAATCCCGGTTGGACGTGGACATTTACTGGTGGAACTCCTGTAACTTCTACTACTATTGCTAATCCAAAAGTAGTCTATAACACTGTGGGTACTTATACTGTTAGTCTTACTGTTTCTAATACGTACGGCAGTGATACAGAAACAAAAACTGCATATATCACCGTAGCTTATCCAAGTCCTGTTTCTTTACCTTTTGTAGAAAGTTTTGAAAGCGTTACAACTTTTCCTCCTGCAAATTGGCAAAATAAAGGCAGATGGGACTTAAAAACAGGAGTAAGTGCATATAGTGTGGGTTCTAAATCCATGATGTTTGATAACTATAATATCAATGCAAGTAATGAAAAAGATGATATTTTTACACCATACTACATGATTTCCGTTCCTGGCGGAGTACTTACGTTTGATGTTGCTTATGCAAGATATGGTCCAACATATTCAGATACACTTGCTGTATATTACAGTGATAATTGTGGAATAACAAAATCCCTTTTATACAAAAAAGGCGGTTCTACTCTCGCTACCGCACCTGATAATACTTCTGTATTTATCCCTTCTTCTACACAATGGCGCAATGAAAGCATTGCTTTACCTGTTAGCACACAACCTATGAGTATTATTTTTCAGAATATTGGAGGTTATGGTAATATGCTTTACATAGACAATATCAATATCACTACGCCTACTTTCCTGACGGATAAACCTCTTGCACAACACATAAAAGTATATCCCAATCCTGCCAAAAACAGAGTGTATATGGAATTACCTGCTGATAGAGGAACACTCATGATTACCAACATGTTCGGACAGACTGTATATCAGGAAAATATAATGCAGGAAATCCTTAAAACGATAGATATAAGTTCATTCGCCAAAGGAATCTACCATATACAATATAATACGTCAAAGAATAGATATTACCAAAAATTAGTGATAGAGTAGTGTACCTCTCAATGGCAAAGTAGCATTACAAATAAAATACGCAATATTTCTCTAATGGAATGTTGCGTATTGGCTTTATAGATTGTACAAATCCCTTAAATTTGTATTTTGTTTTATACTGTCTTTATGTTAGGCTTAAAATTAGCAACAGACCCCCGCTGGGCAAATATCGCTGAGAAAAGTATAGAAGAAATTCTTACTGACCATGCGTATTGTGAACAAAAAGCGGCTTCACAAGGTATATCCTTGATTGTTAAGTATTCTGAATTTAATGAAGTGGTAGACGCAGTAACACCCATTGTATCCGAAGAGTGGTCGCATTTTGAACGTGTGCTACAAGAGCTTAAAAATAGGGGCTTTCATTTGGGAAAACAGCGCAAGGACGAGTATGTTAATCTTCTGCTTAAAATACAAAAAAAAGCAGGTTCTAAAACAGAACGTTTAATGGAAGATTTGCTTATCTGCGCTATGATAGAAGCGCGTAGCTGTGAGCGGTTCAGATTGCTCTCTTTACATTGTACAGAGGAGAGTTTGCGTGAGTTTTATCATGAATTTATGGTATCCGAAGCAGAACATTATCGTATTTTTTTAGATTTAGCCAAAATATACATGCCTGAAAATACTGTAAAACAGCGTTGGAATGAATATTTAGAATCAGAAGCAGAAATTATGAAATCCTTGGAACTTCGCGGAGATAGAGTACATTAAGATAAAAATTTGATATATTTGTTATTTAACATGCACGAAACAGATTTTTTAATTGTAGGCTCAGGGGTAGCAGGTTTATCTCTGGCGTTAAAACTGTCAGAATACGGTAAAGTGATTGTACTTACCAAAAATTCTCCCGACGAAGCTAATACCAAATATGCGCAGGGCGGTGTAGCCGCTGTTATGGATACCAAAAATGACTCTTTTGAAAAACATATTCAAGATACACTCATTGCAGGAGATGGTTTATGCCATGAGCACATTGCTCGTATTGTGGTTTCTGAAGGTCCTGATAGAATACGCGAACTGATAGATTGGGGAGCATCTTTCAGTACCAACGAAAAAGGAGAATTAGATTTAGTAAAGGAAGGCGGACATTCAGATAAACGCATCATTCACGCTGCTGACTACACAGGAAGAGAAATAGAACAAACACTTTTACAAAAAGTAAAAGAAAAACCGAATATATTGCTCCTTGACCATTATTTTACTATTGAATTACTTACTCAACACCACTTAGGTAGATATGTGCATAAAGGTACACCGAACATTACTTGCTATGGGGTTTTTGCTTTGAATAAACACACTGAAAAAGTAGAAAAAATACTTGCAAGAATTACAATTATGGCAACAGGTGGATGCGGCAATGTTTATGCGTCTACAACTAACCCACGTGTAGCCACAGGAGATGGTATTGCTATGGTATTCAGAGCAAATGGCAGAATTGCTAATATGGAATT
>CALIZB010000088.1 GCA_938028625.1 uncultured Bacteroidia bacterium
TTATATCACTAACAAAATTTTTGTACAGTACGGAATTAATATCAAACAGGATAAAGACAAACACTCTGTCATAAGATGGGGTTCGCGTCATAAACCCGCACTCGGAGGAATTTCTTTTTTTATTGTTTTTTTACTCATAACCACAATATCTCTTGTATTAAGCTATAAATACAGTTTTTCTTTCAGTAAACAGTGGACAGGTATAACAGTGGCTACAATATTGGGTTTTAGCATAGGATTATATGATGATGCCTATCACCTGCGTCCTTTGCCTAAATTATTGGGTCAGTTGACCTGCGCTGCCATTATGATAAGTACAGGTTCTATAGTACAGGTAACAGGCATAGCTTTCATAGATATATTCATTACAGGTTTTTGGGTAGTAGGCATGATGAATTCTATCAATATGTTAGACAACATGGACGGCATTACGGGAAGTATCTCCCTAATTGCTATCTTGGCTATATTTATACCTGTATTTGAAACACAAGGGATTAATATACAGACCTTAACTCTTATGGCTTTAATGGGTGCTTTGCTTGGTTTTCTGTATCTCAACTGGTATCCCTCCAAACTGTATATGGGCGATAGCGGCAGTCAGTTTCTAGGTGCATTTTTATCAGGTATAGCGATTATGTACCTATGGCAACAAAATCATTTTCAAGGTTCTCACGGATATATGGCAAACCTTATCTTGCCTGCCATTGTGTTTATTATTCCTATCATTGACACAACCATAGTAACCTTCAAAAGAATAGGTAGGGGTAATTCTCCGTTTGTGGGTGGCAAAGACCATATCACGCATCATTTTGTTTTTTATGCTCTTACAGACAGAAGCACCGTTATTTTGTTATCCAGTATTGCGGTTGTTTCTGCGGTGCTGTACAATGTATTGTTTTTTAACATCATTTACTGGAAATGGTATTTGTCAGTGTCTTTATTATGCTACATAACTATTCTGCTCGGAGTTATTTTTTACTTTTATCAGCAGGGAGAACGCAAAAAAAGAATTATTGAGCATAACCAGAGTATCAACAAAAGTTCAAGTCTTTTGAATAAGAAAAAAACGGTTAATACAATGAAAAAACAATAAGGACAAAAGTTTTATTTACTTTTGTAAAATCATGGAAGCCATAAAAAATGCCCTGCGATATTTTTACATCACTCTCATTGCTCTTATAGCAATTTCGGTTATTGCCTACTTTCATGTTATTTTTCAGTATCTGCTGGTGGCTTTTTTGCTTACCTATATTCTGCACCCGTTAGTAGATTATATCAGCGAAATTCATATTTATAGCAAAAAAATAGGACGTTCTGTGGCTATCTTTATCTCATTTAGCCTGATACTGTGTTTTCTCGCATCACTGTTTTTATTACTTATCCCAATTGTAACGCACCAGTTAGAGAATTTTAGTAAAGTAAACAGCAAGGAATTGGTCAAGTTAGTACAAGAACCTTTGGTAGAGATAGAAAACTTTGCTATACGCAATAAAATAACTCGTCAGAAAGGTTTTTTGATAGAGTTTGTAGAAAAAAAAGTAAACCAGTTTGTTACTTCTGACCAAATCCAAAAAGTTGCTACTCAATTAGCCACTACTACATTAGACGTGTTATTGTATCTTTTTATTGTACCTATTATTTCCTTTTTTATGCTTCATGATAGCCGAAAAATCAAAAGAGGTCTGTTAGATTTTATACCTAACCGTTATTTTGAAATTTTTATCAATGCGATTAACAAATCAGAACTTTTGCTTAGACGGTATTTGTATGGGCTATTTTTGCAGTCGCTTTCTGTAACTTTTATGAGCCTTATTGTATGCACAATTTTTGGACTAAAAGATGCGCTTATTATTGCTATTTTCTTCGGAGTAGTAAATGTAATACCTTACTTGGGAATGATAATGACAGGGATTTTTGCATTATTGCTTAATGTAGGCACTCAAATTAATGAAATTGTAGTTAATCATGATACCCATCTCTTGAATATTATTTTACTCAAAGTGGTGCTTTCTGTGGGCATTGTTCATTTTATAGACGCTAATATTACTCAACCTTTGATATTTTCTAAATCCGTCAATGCGCATCCGTTAGAGATATTTATTGTGATACTCGCAGGGGCTTTTGTAGCAGGCATTATGGGTATGGCAGTATGCGTGCCTTCTTATATGATAGGTAAAATCCTAGTCAAAGAATTCTTTTGGGCGTATAAAAATTATGCGGTATTCAGAACAGGAAAGTAAGTTTTTTGTTTATAGAATATAAATTTTCTTTATCTTTGAGTATGAATAATGAAACCCCAAATTTTGCCGCACCTTTGGGTAAAATCGTAAGCGGCTGTTATATCATAACCTTGAAAAATGAAAATCAGGAAAATGCTTTTTTAGCATCTTTTGTCATTCAAGTAGGTTTTAATCCACCTACAATAATGCTTGCTGTAGGCAAAGATAGGTATGCTTATTCTCTTATTAAGACTCTTAAACCATTTACTATTAACATTATAGGAAAAGAGCAGATGTTTTTTTTCAAACACTTTGGTAAAGGTTTTAATACTGATGAATACCCGTATCAAGGCATTAACCTGATAAAAGACAAAACTAATGCCCCTATTCTCGCAGACTGTATCGGATATCTTGAAGTACAGTACAAAGGAGAATATGAAACCGGCGACCATATCGTAGTATTTGCCGAAGTACTACAAGGAGATATGTTACAAAAAGACGGTTCTCCCTATGTACATATCCGTAAAAACGGATTGTATTACTAACGTTGTTCTTTTTTTAATTCCTCTTCCTTTTTGAGTGTAACCCCGCCAGATACTAAAAATACCATTATCTCAGAGGATTTTGCAGGAATAGGAATTATATTTTTAGTAGGTACAATCACTACCCAACCTGAAAATGCGTAAGAATGCGGCAGGTATACGGCTACTTTATCTGTTATACCGAGCATAGAAAGGTCTTTATTAGTAACAAAACCAATACGTTCTATGTTCTCTTGTTCATTAACCTTAACTAACACAGGTTGGTTAAATTTTCTTTTATCTCCTACAAAAGCTGACATAAGGTCTTTGGTAGAGCTGTAAATTGTACCGAATAAAGGCACTTTACTGATTATCCTTTCTAAATAGGCAATGATAGGTTTAGTTAGTAAATTAGAAGTTAGAAAGCCTGTAATTAGAATAAAAAGGGTTATTCCTGCTATAATCCACAGAATATGAGGGGTAGAAGAGAATAAAGAAGCAATTTTTTGTTCTATCCAATAAATCAGATAAATAACTATTCCAAGAGGAATAACAAAGAATAAACCCTGTAGAAAATATGAAATCAGACGTTTTAACATAGCACACTGTTAGATACTTCTCTTAAAAAGGCAAATCATCATCTTCACTGGAAGATGGCAGGCTATCTGGAACAATTTCTTTTTCTGTATTTTGATGTTGTGTATTTGTGGTACTCTCACCTGTTTTTTCTAATTTCCATGCATTGAGATTAACATAATACTTACCTTGCCACTCACTACCCCGTATATTAAAATGCACCTTTAAAGTATCTCCTTCATTAAATTTATCTAATTCTGCACATTTTTCTTGCACTAATTCAAACTTTATTTTCTGCGGATATTGTGGATTTTCTGCATATTCTAGAACAAATTCTCTTTTACGAAAGCCTTTTGTGCCCACAGTTTGTTCTTCATACTTGATGAGTAATTTACCTTCTATTTCCATAAGATTATTTAGTTGCGTGCAAAAATAACAGTAATTTACAAGGTAAAAAAATAAAACTTCCTCGCGGTATGCAAAGAAGTTTTATGTAAGAGGTTTTATGCGGTTTAGTTTTGTGTAATAATGTAAGCGATACCTACTTGTGAGCTAATCGTCAAATGATGATATTTTCTAGTATCTGGTGTGGCTGATGAACCTGCTTGCATAGCATTTTGTGTGGCATTATCTCTGTTATCTCTGTACCATACAAAAGGACCTGTTTTATCTTGGCTTTTGTAAGCATCTGTAATAGAATAGTTGATGCGCAGGATACTTAAATTGAGATAAAGGTTTTCTGCAAGTTTTACATCTACCCCTACCCCTATACCAATTGCAAAATCAAAAGAATTAGTATATTTTTTTATTTTTGTATTTACACTATCTGGGTTTTTTTGCCATGAACCACCGCCTGCTTTATATCTTGTAGTTGTACCTACAAGAAAAGAAGGTGTAAGTACCAAATCAAAGTGGGAAATTACATTGGAAAGCGGATTAGAGTTTACACGAAGCATCAAAGGTGTAGAGATATACTTACTGATGATATCACTTTTAATTACTTTTTCGTCATTTAGACCTATTTGTTGTGTGCTATATGCTAAACTATTGGGAAAATTTCCAGGAATCGTGACATTAGAAGAAGTTAAACCCACTTCTTTGTCTTCATTCCGAACGCCCATTTGATTATAGGTTACATTAGCACGAATACCAATATGGTCTTTAATGTTATAGCCCAAATCTAACCCAAAGTTAGTACGGTAGATAGGAATAGGAGCATAATTATTATCCGCGTCTAACCAGTTCTGATTATACACCCAGCATCCTTGAGGCTGTGCAAATGCGCCTACACGTATACCTACCTGTGCATACATATCAGTGAAGGCAAGAATAAAGCAAGCAAGTAAAACTAACAAGTATTTTTTCATAGTTTATGATTGTATGTACTGCAAAAATATAATAGTTCCTTAAAAAGTCAAAAAATATATGCGATTTTTTATTTTTCGTTCCCTATACAAAATATATGAAAAACATGTATATTAGCGTTTCAGTGAAGCGGTGTATTATACTTATACTATTGGCTGTTTTTGAAGTCACAATAGCCCAAGAAAATTTAGATTATCACAAGGAAATACAAATACAGGACAGTCTTGTTAAACAATTTATGGAGGTGTCTCCTAAACAAGCATTGTTATATGCTCACATAGGGTATAAAAAAAGTAAAGCGAAATTAGATAGTACGAATATAGCGTATTTTTACATGATGATTGGCGTTTTACATAAAAGATTATCTAGTTATGACAGTGCTTTATATTATTATCAAAAGGCTTTGGAAATTCAACAAAAAATACATCATACCGCAGGTGTTGCAGGTTCATATAATAATATCGCTTTTGTGTACAAATTATTAGGTAAATATGAACTCTCCATAGAGTATTATCTCAAAGCGCTTGCTGAAAATGAAAAAGCAAACAATATAAAAAGTCAGATTACTATACTTAATAATATAGGAAATGTTTTTGCTGACCAAAATCAATTTAATGAAGCTCTACGATACTATGGAATGTCTGCTCAATTAGCAAAAAAACATAATCTTGAACAAAATTACGCGCAAGCATGTAATAATGAAGGCGAAATTTACTTTAAGCAGAATAAATTAGAACTAGCAGAGCAAAAGTTTAAAGAAGCCTATACTATCAAAAAAAAGCATAATGCTTCTCCGCGTATGATGGCTTCCGCTTATGGAAATATCAGCAAAGTATTTTATGCTAAACAACAATATGACTCTTCTTTAACCTACGCAAAAAAATGTTTAGAGGCTTATGATTTAGCTAAAGACGCAAATGGTATAAACTCGGCTAAAATGCACATAACTCTTTGTCTATCTCAACTTAATACAAAAAAACAAGATATACAACAAAGATACTGGGAACTCATAAAAAATGCTCACCAAAATCAAGATAAAAACAATCTTATTACAGCCTACAAAGATTTATCTAATTTTTATGCAAAAGAAAAAAATATGGATTCTGCTTATTTTTATCTTCTAAGTTATCTCATTTACAAAGACTCTCTACACAATATTCGTGTTACTGAAAAAATTAACGAACTATTAACAAAATACGAAACGGCACAAAAACAACATAAAATAGACTCCCTTACCTATCAGAACCATGTAAAGGAAACTCAAAAAAAACAAACTCAGCTCAAAGCAAATATTGCCGTGATAGGTTTTGTTTCATTTATGGCACTTACGCTGTTATTTATGTATTTATATCATGTAAAACGAAAACATAATCAAGAAATAACGGATAAAAATGCTATTATTGAACAGTCTTTACATCATAGGGAACTTTTGATTAAAGAAATACATCATAGAGTAAAAAATAACCTTCAAATTATTTCTAGCCTGCTCAATTTACAGATACATTTAGCCAAAGATAACGTAGAAGAACTTGTCAGAAACAGTCAAGACCGCATTTATGCCATGTCTATTATTCATGAAAAATTATATCAATCCGAAAACTTAGAAGCTATTGACTTTAAAGAATACATAGAGAAACTCATGGTCTACTTTCAGCAAAGTTATGAATTAAATAAAAGACAAATTGAGATACAAACTAATATCAATCCTATTTTTTTAGATATTGATACCCTTATTCCCTGTAGTTTAATTATCAACGAGTTGATTACAAATAGCATTAAATATGCTTTTGAATCACAACAGAAAGGAATTATTCAAATATGGACAGAGATTAAAGATAAACAATGTTTTTTACATATCAAGGATAATGGAAAAGGATTACCTGAAAACTTTAACCCTAATCAAACACAATCGTTAGGGAACAAATTAGTAAAAGGTTTTGCACAGCAGCTAAAAGCAAAATTAGAGTATTACTCGGAACAAGGTACTAAAGTGAGTTTAATTTTTAAGATATAAGTACGTGTTAAACTCCGATTTAATTTGTGAATCTTTAATTCTATCGCATAATATACATTTTTCCTATACCATTTTTGAAGTATTGCTCGGTTTTATCGGTACGAACTTCAATAGGCTTACCGTTTATTTTGGCATTTACTTTATAGAAATATACTCCGTTAGCAAGTTTATCGCCAAAGTCATCAGTACCGTCCCATGCGTACTGGGTAATATTTTTGCCGATCTTTACCTCACCCATACCTTTCAAATCTATTTCTTTGACTAATTTACCTGTAACTGTATAAATCTGTATTTTGAACACATCAGGAATTTGGTCACCTGTAAGGTTAAACACAAACCTTGTACTTGTAGAAAACGGATTAGGATAATTCAGTACATTAGTAAGCGTAGATTTACTGACCACTTCAAAGTCTATGTTATACCAACCATTTTTATCCGTATTGGTTGCATCAGCTACACCAGATATATTTTGTTTTCTGTCTTGGGCAAATATGCTTAATCTATATCTACCATCTTGTAATCTGTTAGGAAGACATATTATAGTGGCACGGTTAGGTTTAGCGTTCTGAGCAGGATAAAATGTTATTTCACTCGGTCTACGATTAGCAACGGCATTGTAATACACTATAATAGTAGTATCAAACACATTCTTGTAATACGCTAATTGTACAATAAATAAAGAGTCATTTTGCATGAGGAAGTACTTATTTTCATCAGTAAGAGTAATTTTTATTTCTGGTGTTGGGGAAACAATATCGTTGTTCGTAATGTGATGTCCGTCAAAAGTTACATCTATAATAGGGTTTTTTGTATCAGGTTTAGCATAAAACGGGATAGCCAATACATTATTGAAGTGGTATAATTCTAATTGGTCATCATCAGGGTTTACATCAATGTAAAGCACATTGTTACCAGGATAGTTTCCTGTGTTAAGTGTATAACGGAAAGTAGCAGTATCTGTGGGTGTAGTTTCTTTGGTAAGTGCAGGTAAAAATAAGCTATCTATCAATTTAAGGGTGTTGTTTGAAGTCAAAATTTTGATATGTACTTTAATTGGTTTGGTAAAATTATAATTGCTGATATTTCTGAAACCAATTCTTACACTTAATTCATCTCCTTCTTCTAATTGTGCATTTTTGGGGATAAGTGAATAGTAAGTAGGGTCTAATGTACCTTCGGGAACAGGTGCGGCAGATACAATCCATTTGTCTAGCTGTGGTGCGGTGCGATTAAGAGAATCAGACATTTCTGCCATTAAACGTATGCGCGGATAGATATTCGCATCAATTATACTACTCAGATTAGTATTTGCTTTACTGTAAGATTTATCTATGAGTTTAACTTCTGTACCGTCTTTTTTAATTCCCCAAACAGAAACAGGACATCTATCTCCGCCATCTAAATCATGGTGTTGCCAATGTAAATCTTGCCATGCGCTGGACGGTCCGAAGGTTTCTGATGTATGCGTACCTTCGTACCAATAGCTCTTAATCGGTAAAGTAACATATAATCTTTGCCTTGTGTAATGTGTAGTGTCACTGGCGTTGTAAGTGTACTCTTCTGCCGCACCTATGGCAATACCTTTTCTTCCAGATACTACCCATGGCGCCCCTGCTTCCATATTGGCAATATTTGCACTTCCTATACTCTCAAATGCGGTAATCAAGTTAGAAGTCCATGTTTTCGGGTTAGTATAAATATTGTTGAAGGCAACTACAAAATACCCATTCGGAATACTATTTTGAATATAATCCGCTAATTGGTTTTGACCATACGCACTAGATACATCAAAAACAAGCATAGGGTCATTAAAGTATAGACAGCCATATATTAAATTTTTTCTTGCTTTGAGCGTAATCGGGTCAATTACAATGAGATTTACAGTATTATCACAAAAGTTTCCTGCCAGTTCTGTAATGCCGTTCATATCATAACTACCAAACACGCCTGCACTTGCCCCGCCTGTAGTAATTTTGAGTAAAGCATAATTTGGTACAAATGACCATATATCGGTAGTTTCGTCAATATCTACCCTATATCCTGTACCTTTATAGAACTGTGCAGGTTTTGCCTGTGCCCAGCCACCAGGGCTATTTTTAATGTATATGAAAGAAGCCTCTACCCAATCAGAATTAGGTAAATCCAATTTTGCTCGCCAAAAAAAGACTACGCTATCTCTATTTCCAATAATAGGCATCAAGTCTATATTCCATACGCCACGATAACGATTACCTTCAATAGGGGGAGATACTAAATAACTTCCTCCACTGTGAATAATACTTGGCTTGAAAGGTACAGTATCTATTTCAAAAAGGTATTTTAGCCCTCTGCCTTCGTAATCTAATGCACCTGCGACTAAACTATCTGGTCGCATAGTTTGGTTAACAATAGAAAATCTCGGTGGAAACAAGATAAAAACGTTGTTATTGGGAATAAATTTGTCTAAACAACTACGATTATTGAGTTCGTTACTTTCTACAATGATATTATTCGGGTCAGCAATAGCACAAAAACGGTTTTCTCCTGCTTTTTCAGCATCTTTGGTAACAATTTCAATGTTCAGCGTATCCATAAATGGAATGGGCTTGCTTTTTACTCGTTTTATGAGTGCAGTAGTACCGTTTGGTGCAGTACGTTCTATGTCTACAAAAAAGCTATCTCGGGTAGCTAAGCCATTATTTCTAATTACTACGTTAATAATAACACTATTATCTAATGCACCAAAGTTGGGGGGAGTAAAATAAATACCATTACTTAACACTTCATAATCGGGTTTATTAGGTAAATGTCTTTTTACAGCAGGGTCGCCTTGATAATTGATTTGTCTGATGTGGTTGATACGTGAAGGAGAAATAGCGCCATATCTGTGATTAGTTTCTCTTAATATATCAGCGTAGCTTGCATTCTTAAATGCAGTATCTACATACATTACATCATAATAGGTATTGGTAAAAATAGCCAATTCTCCTAAATACCCTTCTGACGAAGATGCCATAAATCCGATAGCACCTTTATTTGCAATTTTAGTAAACTGTTCTCCCGTAGAGATGGTCCAAGAATTAAATTTACCTGAATAACAGCCATTAGCTATCATTAAAAAGTATTTACCTGAATTGGTGTAGGTATCAGGGTCATCTAAAGCAATATCATATTTGGTACTGGACGAGTGTCCGAAAAATGTAAGCATAGATGCACCGTTTTCTATGCGCTGTTTTACACTCAAAGCTAAATTAGTTTGAATAGGTAAAGCTGATGTTTTGAATAAAGAATTAACATGCCCACCAAAATAAATTCCTTCCACTTTCAAACGGTTATTTTCTAAACAATTTTTAATGGCTACTTGCTCACCTAAATTTCCTCCTCCTCCAAGATGTAATACTTCTTTCATCCATAATTGAAAAGTTAAACTCTCATGGGTCATTACTTTTTGGAGGTAGTTGTTTCCCTCTGCATCAGTTAAGGCACACACTCTCCCCACAGAAATAACATAATTAAAGTTACCTGATTGCATACTATAATCAAAATTAGATACAATATCTATATCACTGCCAGGATAACCGTACGTGGGAACACGGTCATATTTAATATCTCTTGCGTTAGTAACAGGTTTTCCCCATAACAATAGGTATTTAGGTGGATTTGTCCATATTTTAGTCATGGCTTTACCTGCACGTTTTAGAGCAAGTGGCGTGTAATGCCCATAAGCAAATTCATTGTAGAGTTCATCAACGTAATAAATTTTGACTTTGTAACTGCCCCCCATCATACTTTGGCGGTAGTTTTTATAGGCTTCTGCAGAAGCCGTTAATTCTCTGTGTGTAAAAATAACATAATCATAGTTTTGTGTTTCATCATATAAATAAGCAAAGGTACATTCGCTGATACGTGCAGGCGATTTTACTTCATTTATCCATATTCCTGCAGTGCTATCTGTGGGAGTAGCAGGAAAAACAGCCGTAAATTGATTACCTGATACTGTACCTAATATGCGTTTTTTATGCAAAGTATCCCAGTAGCAAGATTGAGAAGCATTAACGGGGTAGTTTGTTGTAAAAGTGATAGTTCTATTTCCTGCACTTGTGCCTTGAATATTCGCGTACCATACGGTATTTCCATCAATTTCAAAGGTGCGTTTGTAACGTAGGCTTGCCCAGCAAAGTGCGTTATTATCAGTATCTACCTTGGGTGGTAATAAATCACTGCGCTGGCGTGCAGTAATGATGGTAGTACCTGCGGTAAGGTCAGAGTGAGATAAAGTATTGTTGTTAAAATAACGATAGCTGTATCCGTTGCCTGTCTGTGGGGGACATATCACAGTAGAACCCATCACAATATCCGTAGCATGGTCAATAGGACTACCATCTTTGTAGTCTGAGGCATAATAAATTTTGACAGATAACTTTACGGGATTGGGTTCAGAAGTTACTATATGCTCCGTAGGAATGTTAAAATCTGCACTGCCGTTATAGCCGTATTCCGTACCAAACCAGCCTTCACCAAGCGTGTAGTCCGAACTTAAATCATCATAGAAGGTACCGTCGGTTGAACCTGTATGATACACGCCATAGTTAATAGGTTCTACATAGCTTGTATGCCAGTAGTCATTGAGTATGGGTGCAGGTGTAATGATGTTTACATCTGTATAGCGTTTTCCTGGGGTAGTAGAATAAGTTAAAATATAACTTGCACTATCAGTAAATAAAGAATACTTGTAAGATTTTTGAAATTGTGGATGCAAAGTAGGATTATAGAGATAACGGTCATCTAATCCGTTATTATGATTGCCATAAAACTCAATGTAGTCTGTATTGTCAAAAACATTATTGTTATTAGCGTCTACGGTGCGGATATATTGTTCTTTACCTTGATAAAAAAGTTGTAAATAATCAATGTTTGGGTTTCCTAAAATGCTTACCTGGGCATAATTTACGCGGTATATTCCTTCTTCGGTTATCTGAATTTTAACATATTTTTTTGTTTTATTAGTATAATCTATCCATGAGTTAGCATAGTCCTGACTATTGCTAAGTTTGAACACAAAGCACAAAAGCAAGTATGCAAACACAATTTTTTTCATGTTTTTTACCAAAGTAAGATAAAAACTATACGTAAAGATACGAAATTTATTGTATTAACATCTGTTTATCCCAAATAAATTTCAAAGAAAACACATGTGTATATAGTGCGTTGCCTGCGCCCCCAAAGTTGAGTGGTGAAATAGCATAATCAATAGTAAAGTTAAGAAAAGAAATTCCTGCACCGAGATTAGGGCGTACAGTTAAGTAGCGTTTGTTATTATCACGTGTGTAGTATTGAAAATTATCTACGCCTGCGCGTAAAAAAAGTTTATTGATATACCCTATTTCAACACCAGCTTTTGGGTCAGATGAGATAAGATTTGTCTGGATAATGGTATTTCTTCTGCCATCTGTAGTAGTTTTAAGGCAAACTGCACCTAAAAGATTGAATTTTTCAGAAATTTTGAAGTTTTTAGCTATACTCAAGGTTAAACTTGGTAATGTAATTTCAATTGAATTTTGAGGAATTTCATTTCCTGTCTGAATAAATTGTTTTTCAAACGTTTCTGTATTAAAAGACCATGCGTTAAAGGTAGTGGTAATATCATTGAACATTGCTCCATAAACAAAGCCTTTTCTTTTGTAAATAGCTCCTGCATCTAATCCGAAGCCCCATGCGGTAGCAAAAGGACCCACATTTCTGTGTATAATTTTAGCATTAGCCCCTACGCTTAACCCAGGGATTTTGGCATTAAGATTTCTACTGTAAGAGATTAAAAACGCATAATCTGAGGTAGAGAAGGATTTTATACGATTATAATCTATACTGCCGTCAGGGCCTACAAGGTCAAGTGTATTAGGAATATCATCTACCCCCAAACGTATAGCAGATACCCCAAAATGATTGATGCTGTCCATTGGAATAGCCACTCCTATGTAGTCAAAATTAGCGATATTACCAAAGTAAGCGGCATGCATAAGCGCAAATTCAGGCTTGCGAGAAGCATAACTTAACCCCGCAGGATTCCAATATCCTGAATAGACATCGTTCGTAATAGCCGTATAAGCTCCTGCCATACCTAATGCTCGCCCCCCGATTCCAATGTTCATAAATTCATTGCTGTATTTAGGGGTTTGAGCAAATAAAGAACTTGTCAAAAGCATTAAAACAAAATAAAAAAGACGGCAAAACATAACTGCGTTCAATTATTATGTAAAAATACGAATATTTTTCAAAAACAGGACGATAAGGTAAAAAAATATGCCTATCAGAATAATAAAAAGGCTTTTTATAGCATTTTATTTTCTGATTATATCAAAAATGATAATGAATAGAGGCTCTATAACTCGTAGCAATTTGAGTGCTTATACTGAATAAAAACTGAATTTCAAAAACATAGTCTATGCATGTGCGAGGCTCATGTTTTCAAAGATAAGGTCTTTAAAAAACTCAGCTCACCATACCGCCATCAACACAAATAACTTGTGCAGTAATATATTTTGCCATATCAGAAGCCAGAAATACGGCACAATCTGCAATCTCATCAGGTTCTGCCGCTCTGCCAAGAGGAATCATGTTAAGCATTTGGTCTATAACGTTTTGGGGCAGGTCATGAGTCATTTCTGTTTTTACCCAACCTGGTGCAATAACATTACAACGAATATTGCGTGAAGCTAATTCTTTTGCTACAGATTTAGAAAAACCAATAATTCCTGCTTTTGATGCGGCATAATTAGCTTGTCCTGCGTTCCCCATAATGCCAATAACAGAACTCATATTGATAATAACACCATTTCTTTGCTTCATCATAGGTTTGATAGCCGATTTAGTGAGATTAAAAACAGATTTAAGATTAGTATTGATAACATCGTCCCAATCGCTTTCTTTCATGCGCATAAGGAGTGTATCTCGCGTAATACCTGCATTATTGATTAAAATGTCTAATTTTCCAAACTTTTGTAACACTTCATCTATAACTTTATCTGCCATAGTTGTATCTGCGGCATCTGCCTGAATGCCAAGTGCTTGAACTCCCATAGCCTGCACTTCTTGAATTAAATTCTCTGCGTGTGATGCAGAACTACGGTATGTAAAAACAACATTTGCCCCTTGCGCGGCAAATTTAAGCACTATAGCTCTACCAATACCTCTTGTGCCTCCTGTAATAAGGGCTACTTTATCCTGTAATAATTTCATAATGACTGCAAACATAAGAAAAACTTTACTACTTTTGGCTACTCATTATGATACAAGGGCATACCATAGCCGTCATTATACCTTGCTACAATGAAGAAGAAGGACTGGAAAAAGTGCTGACTGCGATACCCAAAACAATGGACAAAATCATTGTAGTGGATAATAATTCTACGGATACTACCGCAGGTATTGCCCAGAAACTTGGCGCTTGTGTTTATAAGGAATTACAACAAGGTTACGGATATGCCTATAAAAAGGGATTTTCGGTAACAGATACAGATATTATTGTAACTATGGACGGAGATGGCACTTATCCTGCACATGAAATAGAACGGTTAATAAGTATTCTGATACAAGAGGAATTAGAATTTATCTCTGCCTGCCGTTTTCCGCTTTCTAATCCCAAGAGTATGGACCCTGTAAGTAAATTTGGTAATTGGATTTTGACTACAGTTACAAAAATTCTTTTTGGTACAGGCATTAAAGACTCGCAGTCGGGAATGTGGGTATTTTATCGTAAGGTGTTAGAGAAAATCCGTGTGGAAAGCAATGGTATGGCACTCAGCGAAGAGATAAAAATTGAATGTCTGAAACGAGGTATAAGGTTCAGGGAAGTACATATCCCCTATTATGAACGCTATGGCAAAAAGAAAATCAAAAAATTTCAAGATGGGGTAAAAAATCTCATATTTTTACTCAAACTCAAATTTCGTCAATAAACTCATATACAATTAGTTTTGTAAAATGTAAATAAAAACAGTGTGAATAAAAACTTTGGAAAAACAGAAATATATTTATACCTTTGCAGACCTTACTAGGAAAGATGTCCGAGTGGTTTAAGGAGCACGCCTGGAAAGCGTGTGTACGCCTAAAGCGTACCGCGGGTTCGAATCCCGCTCTTTCCGCTTTAAGCCCTTCTTTATATGAAGAGAAGGGCTTAAATTTATTATATACCAATTTATAGATGCTCATAAAAAAGTTTTGTCTGTTGTGAAAGCAAAATGTTTATACAAATAAGTTTCTATGTCAGTACTAGCGGTAGGTATAAAAAAACAGTATGCATATTTATACAATCTATATGCGGTTTTTTAATTTGCCTAAAAACTCACATTTAGCATACAATATAATGAACTATTGTATATTTATTCAATTTTAACGCATTCAAAATCAAATATTTATAAGTTCATCTCAAAAAAAATGTGAATAATTATACACAACTTGTTGACTTTTGCATAAAATGGTATTAACTTTGCATAGTTATTCATAAGAAAAGAAAAATAGAACTATGAAAAAGCACATCATCATTATTATCGGTATATTGGTTACTTTCGTGGGTGTACAAGCGCAAACTGTTGCTTTGAAAATGACAAAACATGGTTATGACGGAATTACTCCCCAAAAAGTATGGAAAGTAAGTTTTCCTGCAGAGTATGACGCTGTCAAATACGGTTCAGAATTAGAAATGGCACGCCGTGACGGCAACTTGTATATGGTAGAAAATGCCAACATGGGCATATCTATTGTATTTCTTGACAATAAAGCTGTGATATTGGACTATTCTACCACAGGTACAGAATACTACTTCCGTGGTATTGCTGAATATAAAAACAATGACATCAGTACAGAAAACGTAGACCTCTGCGATAATGGTAAAAATCCAGATTGTGAACAAAGAACAAAAGATATTCAAAACTATATCCAAAACGCTTATAAGTATTATACAAAAGAAATTGAAGCCCATAAATTAGCACAAAAATAATTCCTAAATTCTGGTAAAAAATACATAAGTGGTTACTTACCTGCTCATTTACTGAGCAGGTTTTTTATTTAATACCGTTTTTTCTTGTTTTTTTCACAAAAACATTATACTTTTACTGTATGAAGCAGATTGTAAGTATTTTCTTACTTTTGATAAGTACCTATATTGTAATAGGACAGATTTCTCAGACAGATTGTCAGACAAAAAAACAAACCATATTAAAAGATGTATTGCGCACCACTAGCAGTTCTTACAAACTTTCAGATACATTAGATGTACTCAAATACACCATTAGTCTAAACTTTGACAGTCTTTCGCTTCCAACCGTAGCCGCAAAAACTATTCGCGGTAACACAATTATCAAAGTTAAACCTAAAATCAACGGTATAAATAAAGTTACACTTATGTTACTTAAACTCACAGTTGACTCTGTCAAAGTAAATAACATTCTAGCAAGCTATGTATATAATGACACGCTTATACGTGTTAACACTACTACCTTAACTACTAATGATACGCTTGATATACAAGTTTTCTATAAAGGTAAACCCAAACAAGACCCTAAATTTGGTGGTTTTTATTATCAAAGTCCCTATATGTACAACATAGGGGTAGGCTTTAAGGCTAATCCCCATAGTTTTGGTAGAGTTTGGTTTCCTTGTGTAGATGAATTTACCGATAGAGCCTATTTTGAATTTTTTATTACCACTATTCCAACGCATAAAGCGTTTTGTAATGGACTTTTACAAAGTGTAAATACAAATTCAAACGGTACAAAAACATGGCATTGGAAACTTAACCAAACTATTCCTGCTTATCTTGCGGCTGTTGCCGTAGCGGATTATGCTACTTTAAATCGTGTTTCACAAGGTATTCCTGTACAGCTTGGTGCAAGACCTTCGGATACCACTGCTGTAAAAAATATGTTTATTCGCTTGGATACTGCTGTAAAGTATGATATTCAACGGTGGGGACCTCATGTATGGGATAAAATAGGATTTATTTTTGTGCCATTTACAGGGGGAGCAATGGAACATGCTACGTCTATTCACATGAGCAGTCTGGCTATTGGCACAGCTTACGAATTTTTATATGCTCATGAACTTGCCCACCATTGGTTTGGAGATTATGTAACTTGTCAAACCGAAGGCGATATGTGGCTTAATGAAGGTTGGGCGGCATATAATGAAGCTATGTTTATGGAAGTAGCTTATGACACTATAAAATACAAAGATTATGTACGTACTAATCACAGAGAAGTACTTCAACTTACTCATACTCCGCTAAAAGACTCTGGATATTATGCACTTTCAGGCGTACCGCACAGTCTTACTTATGGTTCTACCGTATATGACAAGGGGGCAGATGTTGTACATACTTTACGCTATTACATGGGAGATAATAAATTCTTTCCTGCTGTTCAGCACTATTTATCTACTTATGGATTTAATAATGCTAATTCTACACAGTTACGTGATGCACTTTCTTCACATAGTGGAATTGACCTCACAGATTTCTTTAATAATTGGGTATTTAACCCTGGATTTCCTCATTTCTCCATAGACTCTACAAAAGTAATAGATAAAGGCGGTGGAATGTATGATGCTATTGTATATGTACGTCAGAGATTAAAAGGTGCGCCTAACTTATTTACTATGAAAGTTCCTATTTCTGCTTGTAATGGACCTCATCAGCATGTTACGCATACTTTTATTATCAATCAAGATAAACAAGCAGTAACTATAACTAATATTCCCTTTAATCCTACTTGGTTTGCTATTGATAGATGGGAGAAAGTTTCTGATGCTATATCTGATTTTGAAGCTACTATCAATACCACAGGCACTTTTGTTATGAAAGAAACTAATGTAACGCTTAATACGCTCAATATCGGAGATGGTACAGCACGCGTACGCATAACGCATGATTGGGTTGCACCCGAAGGAACTATTGCCCATAATAACATTCTACTCTCGGATTACCATTATTGGACGGTTTCAGGACACTTCCCTGCTAATTTTGTTACACAAGGTACTTTTCGTTATGATGGCAGTTTAAGTTCTACGGGATACATGGATAATACTTTTATTGATGGCACAGAAGACAGTTTAGTAGCTATGTATAGAAAAGATGCCACTCAACCTTGGCGAATACTTACTAATGGAACTGTTCTGCCAGGTACTAACAAATTTGATAAACGCGGTAGTTTTAGAGTAGATACCCTCAAACCAGGAGAGTACGCATTGGGAAAAAAAACAGAACCTATATCCAGCAGTATAAACCTTACTTACGATAATATCACTGATTTATTAAAAATTTATCCTAATCCTGCAAATGAAGTGTGTAATATTGTGCTTAATAAGTCTCTTTCTCTACAAAATGCACAGTTGCAAATAATAGATGTTCAAGGTAAAGTATTTCTAAATACACTTATTGAGCAACATGAAACTCAAATCTCTACAAAAAATCTTCCGAAAGGTATGTATATCTGTAAAATTCAGGCAAATAACCAACTTTACATTGCTAAATTATTGGTTCAGTAGACGTACATTCATATAAACAAAACTTTAATTTTTTATTATGATATTTGAAAACACTTTACAATGGACATCTCGTTCATTATCTTTGTTTTGTATGTTATTTAGCTGGTTTGCAGGAATGTATTTAATACAAGCACAAGAATTAAAATCCAAAGACAAACAAGCCATTCTGGAAGTACTGGACAAGCAGGTAGAGTGCTGGAACAAGCAAGATATTGAGGGTTTCATGGAAGGTTACTGGAAGTCAGATTCGCTTAAATTTATTGGAAAAAGCGGTCTTACCAAAGGTTGGAAAGCAACTTTGGAAAGCTACAAAAAGAATTATCCTGACAAAAATGCTATGGGTATGCTCAAATTTGAAATTATCAATGTACAGGGTATATCTAATAATGCGGCAGTAGTTACAGGAAAATGGATGCTCACTCGCAATATAGGTAACTTGCAAGGTGTTTTTACGCTCATTTTTGAACGTATTGACAAGCAATGGGTGATTGTATATGACCATTCTAGTTAAGATGTGAAATGCTTTTCAAGAAATTACATTTACGTGATTTTCTTCTTTCGTTAGAGTTTCAGTATTCCATTCGTAAGCCTGCTTGAATGCTATGTTTCGTATTGGACAGTTTTCAACTGAACAAAAACTACAATGTGCGTCCGAACATGGGTCAACATGAATAAACACATCTGTACTAAAATCAGAATGTTTGTCTAAAAGTTTTTCAATGTAAGTTTGTTTTTCTTCACTTTGTTCTACCGTCCAATAGCGCGGAAAAGTAACATGACAATCAATATGAATATGCGCCCCGTAATGAATAACTCGCAAATTATGGATATCTATCCAGTAAGGTTCTCTTTTTTCTTTAAGAGTTTTTATGATGTTCTCAATAATTTCTACATCAGCAGTATCTAATAAAGGCATTATTGCTTGTTTTACTACTTTATATCCTGACCAAAAAATATACAATGCCAGTAATATGGAAAGAATACTATCCAACAAATTAAAATGTGTAATTTCTACCACAATAAGTCCTAAAATAACTGCCATTGATGAATAAGTATCTGAAAGAACATGTTTGCCTTCTGCTATCAATACCAAACTTTGCTGTTTTTTACCTTGTTTAAGCAATATGTATCCTATACCTGCATTTACACATGTAGAAAGTAAAGTAAGTAGTATACCTGCGGTTATATCATGCATTTCGCTTTGTCCCGTATAGAGCTTATAAATACTGCTGACAATAATTCCCAGTCCTGCCAACATAACTAATGCCCCCTCTAATCCTGCGGCAAAAAATTCTATTTTTCCATGTCCATAAGGGTGGTCATAGTCTTTGGGACGTGTTGCCCATTGTACACTGAACAAAGCAAATCCACTGGCTACAATGTTAATGATACTCTCTAACGCATCAGAAAGTATCATTTGAGAATGCGTGTAAAAATAGGTGCTTATTTTGACAATAAACAGCAGAACAGCTAAACAAAAAGAAATACGAAGCAATTTAACTTTCATGTTTTAAGTCTTTAAGTTGTTTTTTGAGATAACGGTCATACAATACGATTGTCCCTGCCATAGCTACGTTATAGTTTCCTTTGGGTAATTGAATAATTTCGTGGCATTTTCCGAGAACCTGTTCAGGAAGTCCTGTATGTTCAGACCCCAACAGATATACACAATGAGCAAGATGTTCATAATCTTCAATTTTTTGTGCTTTTTCGTGGATTTCAATACCTGTAAGTCGGCAGTTATACGGCAGATGTGTATAAAA
The DNA here is from genome assembly GCA_938028625.1 of uncultured Bacteroidia bacterium. Classification (GTDB taxonomy): domain Bacteria; phylum Bacteroidota; class Bacteroidia; order JANWVE01; family JANWVE01; genus JANWVE01. The sequence goes on from CALIZB010000088.1 coordinate 19,976, forward strand.
GTCATCAAAATCTTTGTAGTAAAAGCAAGGAACAGATTTATAGCTTTCATATACGTCAGAAGTTTGTTTTACAAATTTTCTACCAATCATAAAAATAAAATCTACGCCGAATATCATGGCAGAGCGCCATAAAGTACCCATATTCTCATTATGTTGTGGATACAGTATGCCTATACCTGTTACTTCTTTTTTATCAAAATCTCTCATCTATATTTCTGCAAATATAGACAAAACTCAGTATTTTTGCACTACTGTTATCGCTAATCCTGTCTGTAATATTGTGTATAATACTCTGTATAAAGTTTTATTTAGAGATATTTTTACGAATTTTTTACTCTTTTCTCAATCCTGTTTTGGTAATGATGGTTTTTTCCTGATAGATATCGTAATCCGTGTTGATGTCCCATAGATTATGCTGTGCTATACCGAGAACATTTTCGGCAACTTTAATACCCATTAAAATACTGTGGTCTTGGTTGTTGTATTTATATGCACCATATCTGCCAATGGCATACAGATTTTGAATACTATTCACATATTCTTGAACAGGTTCTAAAATTTCCTTATAATTTCTGAAATAAACAGGATAAGAGCGATGTAGTTTAATAGTTTTACCTTGCTCAATAGCTATGTTCTTTGGTACTAATCCTGTCTGATAGAGTTCATTACAAGCTAATTCTATAAGTTCTTTTTCAGATAACTGCCATAATTTATCTTCATCATAACACCAATATTCCATACAAAGAACAGAGGTTTTTTCATTACCATACAGCGTAGGAAGCCAATTTCTAAAGTTCGTAATTCTACCTGTCTGTAATTGATTGTCGTGTATGTATATCCATTGGTCAGGAAAAAGATTATCCGAATTTACATTAAGATAAACTAGAATAGTATTTCTGTATTTCAGTTGTGCTACTTTTTTCCTGATAGGTTCAGGTAAATCAGGCAGATGAGCTACCATTAAAGACAAAGGCATGGAAGAAATAACCACATCAGCAGGGACAAAAACCTGGTCTGCGAGGCTTATACCTTTTACCTTGTTTTCTTCGGTTTGTATCCTGTGTACGGGAGTTTTAAGATGAATTTTGGCACCCATTTTTTCGCATTTCAGGCGCATCTGTTCATACACGTATCCTGTACCATATTTGGGATAAGCAAATTCATCAGCGAGAGTTTTGTGTTTTTTGTTATCAATCAAACTGATAGCACTCAGAATAGCTTCTGAAAGAGAAAGTTTTTTGATGCGCTGCATAGCAAAATCAGCGTCTAATTTATCACAGGGAATACCCCATAATTTTTCAGTGTATGTTTTAAAGAATATATTAAACAGGCGTTTTCCGAATTTTTGCGTTACCCATCCTTCAAAAGTATCTTTGTCTTGTCTATTCAATCCTATTTTTTGCGGAATATAGCTTGCTACACAACGAACTGCTTCCCATGCACCAAGATTTTTAAGTGCATTGACAGGTTTTAACGGATAATAAAAAAACTTTTTGTTGTAATAAATACGTGTAAGGCGCTTTACCATGTCATATTCATTCTCTACTATTTCAAGCCATAGTTTATTTACTGTTTCATCATTGGAAAAAAAGCGATGTGGACCTAAATCTACTTTCTGATTCCATAATTCCAAAGAAGTGCTCATTCCGCCCGCGTATCCGTTAGCTTCAAATACATCAATGCTTTCTATTTCTTTTCCGATATGTTTAGCTAATTGGTATGTTGCGGTCAATCCCGCAGGACCTGCCCCGATAACCACTATTTTCATATAAAAAATCCTTTCTTCTTAAAATAGAGTATCTGTATATGGCAAATAGTGTAATACAAAAAAAACAGCAACTTATAACCTTCATTTACCCCGATAAAAGTATTAACCAACATTGCAGACAAAATAAAAGAAAATAAATATATTACCGTGAATTTTTAGAGTTGTATTTTACTTCGCAAGAGTTTTACATTGGAATACAGCAGATATACACACACCAGCACAAAAAACAAAACTGAACCTAACCATATTGCCATATTCCAGTAAATCTGTGCATAACTTACTAATCCAAGTATAGCCATAAGGAGAGTAGGTGCAAGATACATATCTTTGACAGAATACGTGAAATGAGCATGTTTTTGAGCTATATAATAGATAACAGGGACTTGTATAGCTCTTGCCAGCACTCCCGCCCATATTGCCGCCCATAATCCTATATAAGGGATTAAAAACCAATGAAAAATAAAGCCTATGATAACAGAACCAAAAGTAAGATAAAAGAATATCTGTGTCTTACGCTGATAAAACAGCGGCATGGTATAAATTATCTGATATACCCTAAACAAAAAACCTATGCCTAACAAAGGCACATACAAAGCCGCCTTCTCGTATTCCGCCTTGGGTACAATAAGAAAAAGGTTCTGACCTACTAGTACCAAGCCCGCTATGGCTAAAACACTGATTTCCATTATCATTTTGTAATTAAAATTGAGTTCTTTAGTTTGCTGTTCATTTTTTCTTTGAGTAAACAGTTCAAATATTTTGGGCTGTACTGCCTGACTAACAGAGACCACAAACAGTTCCACCGCAGCTGCTAAATTTACCGCAAAATTGTATATACCAAGCGCATCTTCATCAAGAAAACGCAGTATTATAGTATTGTCATTAAAAATATAAAACCAGCTTATCAAACTGTACGGCAACAAAGGCAAAGCAAAGTATAAAGAAGGTTTCAAGTAGCTTTTTTTGAGGGTTATACCATATCTTGTAATGACATAATACATCAGAAATAGGAATATTGCAATAATCACCCATAATTTGGCAAGCATTAAGTTAATAACTGAACTATTCATGTACAACAATACTATCACTTGTCCAAATAAATTACCTAAAAATGACATTAAACTGATAAAAGTAAACGCTTTGAGATGTTGTATAATGCGAAATACTACCAAAAAAGCAGGAATAGTAACATTGAGCAAACCTGTACTTACAGCCACAATTCCATAAGGAAAATAATCTAAGGTATCACTCTTATAGAAAAGGTCAAACAAAAAAGTACCTGTCAGCAAACCAATCAAAAACACAATCACACTTAGCAAAGTCAGAAACCAAAAAACAGAACTGAGATAGTTTTTGATACGTACAGGGTCATGGCGGTAACTGAAATAATACCTTGCTACACTGGCATGCAGACTTAGCCCAAAAAGCGTACTGATAAGTACCTGCACTATGGTCATACCCTGAAATATACCAAACTGGGCTACACTTAACTTCTGCATATACAACGGTAACAGAATAAGTTGTGTAGTAGCAGGTAAAAACGATAAAAATGTATAGACAATAGTATTTTTTAATTCTTGCTTACTCATTCAAAAGGACTGATAAAGGTATCAAAGGTAGGGAGTTTTTGGTCTTTCTCAGATACAATCGGCTGATTGACTTTCCAGTCTATATTTAAAGCAGGGTCATTCCATAAAATTCCCCCTTCAGATTCTTTGTGATATATCTGAGTACATTTGTATTGAAATATGGTATGGTCTTCTAAAACAGAAAAACCATGTGCAAATCCCTCAGGTATCCAAAGCATCAAATGATTTTGTTCAGAAAGTTCTATTCCAAAATGTTTTCCATAAGTAGGCGAACCTCTGCGTATATCTACACATACGTCATATACTCTGCCCCGCACTACCCGTACTAATTTACCCTGTGCATAAGGAGGTGACTGAAAATGTAATCCACGTACGGTGCTTTTTTGGGACATGGATTCGTTATCCTGAATAAACTCTGCATCTATTCCTAATTTCTGAAACTTTTCTTTTTGGTAACTTTCAAAAAAATATCCTCGTGTATCAGAAAAAATTTGAGGTTCTATTATCCATATGCCCGCAATAGGAGTAGCATGTGTTTTCATAATTGAGACAACAAAAGTACAAACATAAATTAAAAAAATCAGAAAGTATTTCATTTTTCAATACAGCTCGCGTACTTTAAGGTTTCAGTTGTTTTTGTACATGTTTTTTTATACTTTGCAGGCAAATATGCGCATAGCTCTTGTAGGCATTAAAGCCAAACCCGAGTTTAAGGAATTTTACACAAAATTATACACAGTGTTTAATCAGAATGGCATTGAAACACTTACCTATTATCTGCTCCGTCAGGAACTGCATAGAATGGGTGTACACCCCGAAAAAGACTATGCTTTTAGAAATGCCCAAGAATGGAATAAAGTAGATTTAGTTATCAGTCTGGGCGGTGATGGTACAGTGCTAGAAGCGGCACGCATTGCAGGTAGTCTGGAAATTCCTATTCTGGGTATAAATCTTGGTAGATTAGGGTTTCTAGCCACAACTACTATGGATAAATTAGATGAACTCGTTATACTGCTCAAACAACGTAAATACAGAATGAGTGCGAGAAGTCTTTTACAGTTGCGTTCCAACAAATCTATTTTTGTAGGATATGATTTTGCCTTAAATGATTTTTCGCTCCACAAAACAAACAATAGTTCCATGATAACCATTCATACGTGGCTAAACGGTACTCCGCTCAACAGTTATTGGGCAGACGGATTGATTATATCCACTCCCACAGGGGCTACGGGCTATTCGTTAAGCTGTGGAGGGCCTATTATCACTCCTGATTCCAACTGTTTTGTAATTACCCCTGTTGCACCGCATTCTCTTACAGCACGTCCCTTAGTGATTGCAGACCATCACGAAATAAAATGCACTTTTGAGTCCCGCAGTCAGACAGCCTTAGCTTCCTTAGACTCCCGCAGCGAACTTATCGGATTAGATTGTGAAGTGTATCTTAAAAAAGCCCCTTTCAAGGTTTTTTTAGTGTATTTTGAAGAAAATGATTTTTTTGGTGTATTAAGAAACAAACTGTTCTGGGGGATAGATAAAAGAAACTGAAAAAAGATAAACAGATAAAAACAAGATAAAATTTGTATATCTGTAAAAAAATATACAGTTTTGCAATAAGACAAATATACTATGCGAGAAATTACTTTCAGAGAAGCCTTACGGGAAGCGCTTCGTGAAGAAATGCAAAGAGACCCTCTTGTTTTTTTAATGGGTGAAGAGGTTGCAGAATACAATGGTGCTTATAAAGTAAGCGAAGGTCTGTTAAAAGAATTTGGTGCAGACAGAGTAGTAGACACCCCTATTGCAGAATTAGGATTTGCAGGTATTGGAGTAGGTGCGGCTATGGCAGGACTTCGCCCCGTTATAGAATTTATGACCTTTAACTTTTCTTTAGTAGCCATAGACCAAGTGATTAACAGTGCGGCTAAAATAATGTCTATGAGCGGAGGACAGTTTAATATTCCTATTGTATTCAGAGGACCCAGCGGTTCAGCAGGACAACTTGGCGCACAGCATTCTCAATGTTTTGAAAGTTGGTATGCCAACTGCCCTGGATTAAAAGTGGTCAGTCCTTCTACTCCTGCTGATGGCAAAGGTTTGCTTAAAGCGGCTATCCGCGACAATGACCCTGTTATTGTAATGGAAAGTGAATTAATGTACGGTAACAAAGGACACGTCCCTGACCCTTCCGAAGGAGATTTTATTATCCCTATCGGAAAAGCAGATATTAAACGTTCAGGTAAAGATGTATCTCTCATTACTTTTGGCAAAATGGTGCATGTATGCCTTGCCGCCGCCAAAAAATTAGAAGAAATGGGCATAGATGCCGAGGTATTAGATTTGCGTTCTCTGCGCCCATTAGATAATGAAGCTATTCTAGCCACAGCCAAAAAAACCAATCGTGTGGTTATTGTAGAAGAGAGTTGGCCTTTAGCTTCCATGTCTTCCGAAGTCGCATTCTTAATTCAAAACCAAGCATTTGATTATTTAGATGCCCCTATTTTGCGCGTAATGGGAGGTGATGTACCTTTACCTTACGCACCTACTCTCATAGATGCTTATTTACCTAATCCTTCACGTGTCATAGACGCTGTAAAAAAAGTAATGTATATCAAGTAGATAAAAAATGTCCTATAAAGAACCAACTTTATTAGATTTTGGCACTATTGGTGATAGTCAAATTGGATATATTAGTGTAGCAGAATTCCCCAAAAACCTTCCTTTTGAAATTAAACGGGTTTTTTGGACATATTTTACCCCAAACAATATCATAAGAGGACGGCATGCTCATAAGGAATTAGAACAAATTCTTATTGCTGTAACAGGTACGATATGGGTTACCACAGAAAATATACACGGTCAAAAAAAAGATTTTATTTTAGATGAACCGCGCAAAGGGCTTTATGTCCCCACATTTTATTGGAACGAACTTAAGTTTTCTCATAATGCAGTTTTATTGAGCTTGAACTCTCAACCCTATAATTCCGAAGAGTACATACGGGATTATCAGGAGTTCAGAAACTATGCAGACAAACTCTGAACGCCACCAAAACCTCATTTTTTATATACCTCTAAATCCATACTGCCCTCTTCACTGACAGGCAGTATTTTTATATGTCCTTGTGGTTCAAGTTAAGAATTTTTTTGATTGCCTTAGATTTTTCACGACTGCATAATACTTCATTTTTATCGTTCATCACTATTTTATAGCGGTTGCTGAACCATATTACTAACTCCCTGATTTGCTTTAAATTGATAATCTCTGCCCTGTTTACTTTGAGAAAATCTTTTTCAGGCAGACGTTGTTCAAAATATTCCAGATTTTGATTGAGATAGTAAGAGATACCCTCTGAAGTAAATACATAACAGCCTCTGCCTTCTACCTTTACAACAGTAATATCCTCATAATCAATCAGTTTTATTTTATCTTTGTAGGTTACGGGAATTTTTTCACTGAACTTGACCTCTGTCTGCTGTTTGAGTTCTTGTTTTACTTTTTGTACAGCATTAACGTCATTTGCTTCTTTTATACCACTTTTCAGAATAGCTGTTTGTAGTCTTTCTGTATTAAACGGTTTAAGCAGATAATCCACTGCATTGATTTCAAATGCTTTAATAGCATATTCCTGAAAAGCTGTAGTAAAAATAACTTTGGTAGGAATATCTTCGGGTATATGTTCAGCTACTTCAATGCCTGAAAGCCCTGGCATCTGAATATCTAAAAAAGCAATATGCGGTTTGTAATCCATAATGGCTTGCAAGGCTTCTACCCCATTTTTAGTTACCGCATCAATAACAATGTCCGGTATGTTTTTAAGCATGTTGGACATTTTTTCGCGAGCAGGAAGTTCATCATCAGCAATAATAACGTGAATCATTTTGTGAGCAAAAATACAAAAATATCTTGGTTAATGGTAAAGGCTGTTGTTTTCATATGGTGTTACTGCTGAGGTATAAAAACCTGCTCTGACTGAATAAATACAGGAAATCGCTGATAGTTTTCCACATTCAGCTTCCATATATTAGGCTTTTCTGTGGACTCAAAACCTAACTTCGGGTAATGTTCCTTTACCATGCTATTTTTGGAAGTAGGAATATATTCTCCAATGATATGTTCAAATCCATTTTTTTGGGCATAGTCTACAAGCGTGTTAAGTACAAACTGTTCTACACCGCGTTTTAATACTCTACAACTCATCAGCCACGTATCTATAAATAAGGTTTTTTCATTTTGTTTTTGCAATATCACCACACTAATTAAACCATAACTGCCAAATTTATCTGTTAAACAAAAATAAAACGGAATATAATTTTTATCGGTTGCTATTCTTTGTATATCGGCTTCTGTGTAGCGCACTGTGCGTAAATTAAATTGATTTGACCTTTGGGTAAGCTGTGCTATGCGCGGTACATAAAAAGAATTTGTAAAATCTCCGACTTCGGCTGTCATGTTCAAACTTTGTAGGTATTCATCAATAGAAGAGTATTGCGCTTGTGATTTTCGGCGAGTATCTTCGGTTTGGTACATTTCTGTACGCGCGGTATCATCTTGGGTAAAAGATGCGGTTTCAAATAAATTAAGGGTTTCTAAATAAGAAACATATTCTGCGGGATCCTCGGGCAATTCAGGTACGCATACATCAGGTAATTGAGTACGTACTAAATTACGCTCAAAAGGATTGTCATCTAAAAATACTATGCTATCAAAACCAATTTCTAATATGCTCTGAATATAGCGTATGTTATCAGCTTTATTTTCCCAATTAGCAACAAAAACAGCAATATCATTCAATTTAAGTACCATATCAGGATGTTTTTCAAAAGGTTCTTTGGCTACATGCTCATCATTTTTACTGCACACACAAAGTATAATGCCGCGTTCTTTGAGCTTTTTGGCATAATACTGCAAGTCAGTAAAAGCCTTTCCTATACCTACATCGCCAATTTGAAGGTTATCTATACCGTCATCACCAATAACGCCCCCCCATGTGGTATTGTCCAAATCTAAAATTAAACACTTCTTGAATTTACCTTGTATAGAAAGTATTATATCTACAACGCTTTTAGCAATATAGGGCAAAAAATCTATATCATACACTTGATTAGCTGTATAATACAAACTTGGCTTAAATGCTTTTTCTTTACCTACTAAATTATGCAATGCCGATATATCCTGAATAAATACATTCTTGTACTGTTGTACAAGGTTCATAAGTTCAAAGTTAATTTTTCTTACTTGGTATAACCATGAACACTGCGTTTTATTAGCATAATTACCAAATACTGCATCGTCAAGTTCTGCGAGATTACTAAAAATGATGTTTGTTTTAATATTTTGATTAACAGTATCCCACCATAATTTTACTTTATCAAGATACTGTGTAGCAAAATGGGCTTTATCGGCTAGATCAAGGGCATTAAATTTAAGTTGTTGTTTTTTAGAACTTGTAGAAATAAAAATATATTGTGGTTGAAAATGATACAATTCACTTTCAGGATTAAAAATTTCAGTGTCAATAGCATCAAAATCTGCTTCATAAAGAGAGAGTTTTACTTTATTTTCATGAGCAACGGCTTTAAGCATATCACAGAGTTTTTGCGTAGCAAAGTCCCCCAAAACGGCTATCTTTAACTCATACAAAGGTAAAACGGGTTGTTTAAGAATTTTTTTATATTCAGAATACGTTTTCATGCTACAATAATACGAAAATAAAAGGTTGAAAGCACTTTTGTATTCTGATATGCTTTTCAAAATGCCTTATATTTTTTAGAAAAATATCGGATATTTGTATATTCGTGTGGTGTAAAACAAGGTTTTTATGGGTTTTTATTGTGTTTTCGTGTATACAGGTATATGCACAATATACCAACCTGCAAAAACATACTTTTACGCGTATACAACCCCAAGATACGGTATATTTTCCTGTTCAAAATGTTAATACTAACACTATTGAACTACCTGACAGCATTAAAGCAGACTTTGAAATTATTCCGTTCAAAAATTTTATGGTGTATCATGGTAATAAAGTGCTTAAAAATATAACTATAACGTATCGTGTTTTGCCTGTAAATGTACCTACGGTGTATTATAGAAGAAAAAAAGTACCAGGTAGCACCAAAGATACTATCAAAACTAATACAAGTATACTCTCCGTAACCGAAATACCGTACGAATATGAAGATAAAGGTTTAGGTTTTGAATTTTCTAAACTCAATAAGCAAGGTAGTCTGACGCGGGGCATCACTTTTGGAAACAATCAAGATTTAGTAGTGAATTCAGGTTTGAGATTGCAGTTTAATGGTAATCTTAATAAAGACATCAGCATTGTGGCGGCTATTACTGATGAGAATATTCCTATACAGCCTGATGGCAATACTGCCCAAGTTACAGATTTTAACCGCATTTTTATTCAAGTTAAAGGTAAAAAAACTACGCTTACGTTAGGTGATTATGAGCTTCGTAAGTCTGATGGCGAATTTTTACGCTATTACAAAAACGTTCAAGGTGCAAGAATAGTTGTAGAAGATAAAGCAGTATGGAAAAATATATGGAAAAGCAAAGAATTATATGGTGCAGTATCTGTTGCCAAAGGGAAATTCAAAAATGATACCTTTTCAGGTAAAGAAGGTGTACAAGGTCCGTATCGTTTAACAGGCAGAAATAATGAACTGTTTATTATTATTCTGGCAGGTTCAGAAAAAGTGTATATCAATGGAGAACTCAAACAACGCGGCGAACAGGCAGACTACGTAATTGATTACAATGCCGCACAGATAACTTTTACTAATAATTGCATTATCAATGCATATTCTCGCATTGTGGTAGATTTTGAATATGCCGACAGAAATTACACTCGTACTAATTATGCGTTTGGTTTTCGGCAAGAAGTAGCAAAAAAACTTAACCTTGAACTACATCATTATACAGAGAGAGATAACCCTAATGCCCGTATTGAAGGTAACCTCAGTGACGCAGAAAAATCCATCATTCAAAAAATAGGTGATACGCTTCAAAAAGCATTTATTCCCTCTATACGTATAGATACCGCTAATAAACAAATCCGCTATGCTAAAAGAGATACTACTATTGGTGCGAATACTTATACCTACTATTATTTTTCTACGCATAAAGACTCAGCTATTTATGCTATCAGTTTCTCACCTACACGCGGAGATTATCGCAAGAAACAAAGTTTAATCAATGGAACTATTTTTGAATGGGTAGCTCCTGTGGCAGGTATTCCACAAGGTGATTATGCTCCCGTACAATTGATTGTAGTACCTAATAGTTATAGCATGACAAGCGTATCCGCAAAGTATGATATAAAAAATTGGCAATTACATAGCGAAACAGCAATAAGTAATGTAGATAAAAACCTTTATTCTTCTCTCAATGACAATGATAACATAGGATTAGCACAACATTTTAGCCTTTTGGGAAAAAGTACATTCAAAGATACTACTAAAAAATTGCTTTATGAATTTGCGTTTAAAGAAATAAACCCTCGTTTTACTGCTATTGACCGCTTTGAAATTGCTGAATTTGCAAGAGAATGGAATATTCCAACAGAATTGCTTAATATACAACAATCTACAAGGTATTCAGGAACAATTCAGTATAAAACTAAAACACAACAATACAAACTACTTATTGGCAGATTCGCCCGTACAGACAGTTTTTCTGCTAATAAAATACGTTTAGAAAATCAATGGAATGCAAAACATCTCATAGGAACAGCCTTTGCTGAATACTTTAATGATACATACAAAAATACTTTTACTACCTGGTACAGAAGTATTGGCAATCTTACAAAACCATTCAAATTTACGCATATTGGCATAAATTATATCTATGAAAACAAAGTAAATCAGGATATTGAGATGGATACACTGCTTGCAGGTGGATATATTTTCAAAGAAATTGAACCTTTTATCAAAAATACTTCAAAGCAAAAATTAGAATATGTACTTAAATACAACTATCGTGAAGATTTCGCTACACCGCTAAATAAAAGTTTGTTTAAGAACATTGCTAATACATACACTGCAAAATTTGCCTATCAAGAATGGGATAAAATAAAGTTCAGATGGAATAATACCTATCGTGAATTTAAGGTAATAGACAGCGTTTTTATCCGTCAGGGCTTAAAAAATCAACAAACTTTGGTGAGCAACCTACAAATTGACCAAGAATGGTTAAAAAGAGCATTTTTAAGCACTACATTTATTGAGTATATGTCTGAGCGCGAACAAAAACGGCAAGTAGCTTTTGTAGAGGTACAACCAGGTATGGGAACACATCTTTGGAACGACTATAATAACAATGGTATTCAGGAAATTAACGAATTTGAACCTTCACCATTTATAGATAGAGCAAGATATGTACGTATTTTTTTGCTTACTAATGAATTTGTACCTGCTCTAAGTCAAAAATTTGGACAAAATTTTAATATCAATCTTGCCAAAGTGATTAAAGGGAATACAGTTTATCATACCATATTAAAGCGTTTATCCTTACAAAGTAATACGCGTATTGAACAAAAATACCTCTCTGACGGAAAAATTAACTTTTCTTTACCATGGCAAGTCAATTTGGATAATATCAATTTGTTGTCTGCCACACAGTTATTCAAAAATATTTTTTATTACAATCGTAGTGGGCTGGGCAAAGGGGGCTTTGGGTTTGATGTTGAATATACTCACAATAAAAATAAATTATTTCTTTCTAATGGTTTTGAAACACGTACTAATCCTTATTGGCAATATACACTTCGTACTGTACTTAAACAGAAATATGGTTTTTATCTTATTTACAAAACAGCACAAAAACAAGTATTCACTGATTTTGCAGATAATCGCAATTTTGATATTGAACAAAAACTGTATGAAATCCGCTTTAATACTCAAATCAATAGAAACTTACGTGTTTCGCTTAAACAATCTTTTGACCAAAAAAATAATCGTTGGAATAAAGACACTACGTATGCAAATATACTCAAAACAGGCATAGATATTAAGTATCTAGTAGGTACAAAAACGAATTTATCCATTCTTACAGATTATGCTCAGATTAAATACAATGGTGCTACTAATGCTCCTATTGAATTTGAACTGTTAGAAGGGTTACGCAAAGGACAAAATATACTTTGGAATGTGCAATTAAATCAAAGTCTTACACAAAGTTTGCAATTAACTATTATGTATGACGGCAGAGCAAATAAAGGCAGTAAAACTGTTCATACAGGGCGTATGCAATTAAGATTGATATTTTAGAAACAATAAAGTAAAATCAGTAATTTTGTAAAGAAACAAAGTGTAAAGTTAATGATTAGAGAAACAAACTTGCTCACTCTTAAAGAAGCCGCCGAGTTTGCAAGCCAATATATCAGCAAAAATGTAACTATTTCCAATATTTCCTACTTGGTGAACTATGGCAGAATACCCAAAGCAGGAAATGACGGAACAGTTTTGATTGATAAACAAGAACTTATCAAGTATTACGAAGGTTATTACAGAAGTCGTGAGTTGGATTGGAAAGACAAATTAGGCAGTGATTTGAATTGGGCTTTAAGTTTTGAACACCTCAAAGAAGCCGAAACCACCAAACACGTACACCGTCTGCACCCCTACAAAGGCAAGTACATTCCGCAGTTAGTAGAATACTTTTTAGATGACCACACAGACGAATTTAAAACACAAACTTTTTTCAAAAAAGGCGATATTGTGCTTGACCCTTTTTGCGGTAGTGGCACAACCTTAGTACAAGCCAATGAGTTAGGCATACACGCCATTGGGATAGATGTTTCGGCCTTCAATGCCTTGATTGGTAACGTAAAAGTTTCAAAAGTAGATTTGACAGACCTTTACCGAGAAACAGAACGGATAAGTAAAGCCCTCAGAAAGTTTGTTGCCCATTCGCCACACCTTGCCTTTGAAAAAGAACTTGCCGATTTTTTAACAGAATACGATAAAAAATATTTCCCTTCACCCGAATTTAAAATCAAGGTAAGGAAAAAAGAAATTGATGAAAAAAACTATGCCGCAACACACGAAAAAATTGTTTTAGAGAAGTTTAACGAATTGGTAGCCAAGTACCAAATAAAGATTCAGCAAGACCAACAGCATACTTTTTTAGGCAAGTGGTATTTACAACCTGTTCGCAACGAGATTGATTTTGTATTTGAGCAAATCAAGCAAGTGCAAAATCTACACACCAAAAAAGTGCTTACCGTGATTTTAAGCCGTACCATTCGCAGTTGCAGGGCAACTACTCACGCAGATTTGGCGACTTTGGTAGAACCCGTAACGACTACTTATTACTGTGCCAAGCACGGAAAAATTTGCAAGCCTTTGTTT
>CALIZB010000089.1 GCA_938028625.1 uncultured Bacteroidia bacterium
CGGCAATTCATCTTTGTCCTCGTCATCTTGCGAGGTCTTGTAGCCTTCTGTATCGTCATAAAACATAATTTCATCTAAACTGACTTCTTCCTTTTGAGTGTCTTCTTCGTGGGTTTCTTCTTCGTCTTCATAAGAATCCTCCTGCTCGTCTTGTGTGTTGATGGAAGCATAGTTTTCTGTGTTTTCTATATTGTCAGTTTCCTGATTACTGTCATTCTCCCCTTCTTCCAGGGTCATATTGTCGTCTAATTCTTGTTTTACACGTTCTTCCAGTTCTGTAACAGGCAGTTGCAGTAATTTTACAAACTGTATCTGCTGTGGGGACAGTTTTTGCTGTTGAGACTGATACAAACCTTGCTTTAAACCTTTCATATCTCAAAAATATAAAAAATTTCCGCAATTAGCAAATTTTATGCCGTATTTTTTTTATGCTGTAAAATAATCATACGAAAAAGTCTGTATAAAAGTGGTTTCAGGTACAAAAAATGCTTTTTCAGACCCTATTAACTTTTTTTGCCGTTTTTTTGAATGCAGTAAAATTTGGCATCTCCTAAAGACTCAATAATGGATTCTATGGCAGAATCCTGCTCGGGGTCATATTCGGATTTAAGGTTTGTGCCAAATATGCGTGCTACACCCTGCCAAATAAAAGCAGATGCACCTCCCTTCATTTCTTTGATAATATCAAAAGCACGGTACCGGGTTTGTCTGTGAATAAGTTTGATAAGTATTTTACCCTGATTGATGCTTAATTCCTCCACGTCTTCCTGAAAATCTCCAAACAGGCGTTTTTCTTCTTTGTCAATATATTTTTTGCGTTCTTTTTTATCTGTAATTTTAGCCAAATCTGCTTCTATGATAGTCATACGACGTGCCGCTTCATTGGCATAGGGCAAAAGTTTTATTACATTGTATCGCAAACGGGAAAACTCCACAGAGGCTTCTTTATCACTTACTCTGCGCTTGGTAGAACCCACTACAAAAACCGTAGGGTAGGTAATCATTGGTATTCCTTCCTCATCTTTGGGTACAATAAAACCCTCACAGTCACGTTCTATGTAAGTCTGTGAAAAAGTATAAGAAATATATACCATCAAAAATGCCCAAAGAGAGTATTTCATATTCAGAGTATTATACGAAAAGAAGTCGGCAAAAGTTAAGCCAAATTACTGAACCTGCAAAAGCATGCCTCGTATGCCCATATCTACTACGTCTTCTCCTGCCGCAGGTTCCCAAGATAAAATCTGCATTGAAAAATCTTAGCTGTTCAGGTAATGACATTACAGCATCTGATTAGCGGAGGTGTAACCTTACTTTATACGCTACTTCCATTTTTTAAGTGGCGTATTAGGTTCTTTGGCTAATTTCTGATAGGCTTTTTTGTCTATGAATTTAGGAAAAAATTTATTGAGTAAAACGGTAAGTTTACCCTCTGTGGTGAGTACAATAGTGCGTTTGCGTTTTTCTATTGCTCTTAAAATAGCTTTTGCAACGGTATCTGCACTCATAAGTCTGCTTTCTTCCAGCGGAGTTTCTTTTTGTGTATCTCCTGTGGCTGTAAGGGCAGTATTGCGGATATTAGTATTGGTAAAACCAGGGCAGGCAATAAGAATATGCACATTATCAGGTTGTAATTCGCAGCGCAGACTTTCAAAAAAACCGTGCAAAGCAAATTTAGACGCAGAATATCCTGTACGCGCGGGCAAGCCCTTAAATCCTGCTACACTAGAAACCACTACTACTGAACCCTGATTTTTAATGATTTCAGGTAAAGCAAATTTGGTACAGTACACAGCCCCCCAAAAATTGATATTCATTACTTTTTCTATAACTTCTATATCTGTATCCACAAAACAGGCACGCATAGAAATTCCTGCGTTGTTAATAAGCACATCTATCGTTCCGTATTTTTTTATGGTTTCCTGAATAAAGTGCTCACATTCTTCCATTTTACTTACATCAGTAGTAACTGTGAGTACGTCTTTGGCACCAAGTTCTTTACAGTTCTGTGCTACGGTATCTAATTTTTCTTTGTTTCTTGCACAAATAGCGAGTTTTGTACCTTGTTTGGCAAAAGCTTTTGCTAAAGCCGCCCCAATACCATCAGATGCTCCTGTAATGACTACTGTTTTATTCGTGAAAAATGCCATACGCATACAAAAGTAGATGATTTTTTAATGTCTTTTAACACAACAAAGGTTTTAAATATTTTGCTGTAACCGCTTTTTTGTCGTTAAGTATTTCTTCGGGAGTACCCGTAAATATAATTTCACCGCCCTTGTTTCCTGCACCTGGTCCGAGTTCAATGATGTAGTCTGCGGTTTTGATAAATTCTAAATTATGCTCAATTACAATCACTGTATGGCCGTTAAGGACAAGAAGTTTTAAGGAGTCAACAAGTTTTTTAATATCGTGCAGATGTAGCCCTGTGGTAGGTTCGTCAAAGATATAAATACCCTTTCGGTTCGTTTTTTCTATAAGAAAAGAAGCTAACTTTAAACGTTGTAGTTCTCCGCCTGAAAAAGTATCTGTAGTTTGCCCCAGACGTATATATCCAAGTCCTACATCTTGTAAAGGTTTTAAACGAGAGAGAATTTTAGAATTATCACCAAAAAAGTTAATAGCTTCATCTACCGTGAGTTGTAAGACTTCGTAGATATTTTTTTCTTTATATTTCACTTCTAAAATATGCTCTTTAAAACGTCTTCCGTTGCAGGTTTCACAGAGCAGTTTAAGGTCTGTCATGAATTGCATGTCTATGATTACATAACCTTCCCCCTGGCAAGTATCACACGCACCGAGTTGTGAATTATATGAAAAATGTCCATCGCCGTAGTTTCTTTGTTTAGATAAAGGTTGCTGTGCGAATACAGTACGGATAAAATCATAACATTTGGTATAAGTAATCACATTGGAACGGGAGTTTCGCTGAATGGGATTTTGGTCTATTAGTTCTACAAAATCAAGAGATTGGTACAGATTAAGTTCGTAGTCTTCGGTGCTTTCAAAGATATTGTCAGGATTGTTGTCAGAATATTGAGGCTCATATTCTTCTAATTGTTTTCTTAATTGAGTATAAAGCACATCTGTAATAAGTGTAGATTTTCCTGAACCACTTACACCTGTAACAACCGTTAAGCATTGAGTAGGTATATTGACAGAAACATTTTTAAGATTGTGTTTAGATACATTTTTTAGTTGGATAAAATGTTTTGGTTTTATTCTCTTTTCAGGCACAGGAATAGATAACTGACCATTAAGATATGCACCTGTAAGACTTTCTTTGCTTTTGAGAATATCTTTGTACGTGCCTTCAAATACTATGTTTCCGCCATTTTCACCTGCATATTTACCTATATCAATGATATAGTCTGCCTGTTTCATAATTTCGGGGTCATGTTCTACTACAATAACGGTATTGCCTAAATCCCGCAGGTTTTTAAGAATTTGGATAAGTTTTTCATTGTCAATGGGGTGTAATCCGATAGAAGGTTCATCTAAAATATACAAAGAACCTACTAACGGACTGCCCAGAGATTTAGCAAGGTTAATGCGCTGCGTTTCTCCTCCTGAAAGGGTATTAGCGTTTCGGTGCAGGGTTAAATAGCCTAATCCTACGTGTTCTATGTATTTTAAACGGGACTGTATTTCAATAAGTAGGCGTTCTGCAATTTTTTGATGATATTCGGTTAATGTAAGGTTTTTTATCCATTTGAGTACATCAGAAACAGACATTTGAAGTACTTGCTGAATATTTTTATCGCCAATTTTAATGTGATTTGTTTCAGGGCGTATGCGTGTACCTTCACAGGCGGCACATGCTCCTTTGGTTTTTACTTTTTCCAAAATTTGTATGGTACGAAAGTCTTTATTTTGTATGGCTTCTTGAATACTGGGAATAATACCTGTACACTGATTTCCTAATCCGTACCAAAGTATATTTTTTTCATCTTCGTTAAATTCGTTGTAAGGTTTGTTTTTGTCAAAGCCAAAGCGGGGGGCTTGTTTAACAAAATCAATAAGATAATTCTGCATCTTACCTTTCCATACTGTTACTAATCCGTCCGATATGGACAGTTTAGGATTTTGGATAATGAGTTCTCTGTTGTATGTATAGCCATATCCTATGCCCTGACACAGTGGACATGCTCCGTAAGCTGTATTAAAGCTAAAAAATTCAGGGCTTGGACGTTCAAAAGTAATACCATCAGCTTCAAATTTATCTGAAAATTGAACATAATATTTGTTTTTATCTGTTTTTTCATTTATAGGTAAGCCGAGTGGTTCAGTGCTATCAATCCATAATACTAATTCTCCTTCTCCTTCCGAAAAAGCTGTACTGACAGAATCTGCCCAATCGTTAATTTGTTCCTTAAAATTTTCACGGACAATGGCTCTGTCTATGAGCAGATAGATATTACCTTGAATATAGTCATTTTCTTGCTGTTTTGTGATAGTTGGGATAAATTCTTCAATTTCTACAATCTGACCATAATAAAACAAACGACTAAAACCTTTTTGTAACTGAATTTCTAAGTTTTCTTTGAGGTTTCTTTTGTCTTTTTTATGATTACTTACAGTAAGATATACTTTGCTTCCCAAAGGTAAGGATAATGTAAAATCTACTACATCTTGAACAGTGTGGCTTTTTACCACTTGTCCTGATATGGGAGAGTACGTTTGTCCTATGCGTGCAAATAATAAACGGAGATAATCATAAATTTCCGTTACTGTACCTACGGTAGAACGGGCGTTATTAGTGGATACCTTTTGTTCAATAGCAATAGCAGGAGATATACCGAGAATATACTCTACATCAGGTTTTTCCATTTGGTCTACAAACTGTCGGATATAAGAACTTAAACTCTCTACGTATTTACGTTGTCCTTCAGCATAGATAGTATCAAAAGCAAGAGAACTTTTACCTGAACCGCTTACTCCTGTAATAACAATGAGTTTATTACGGGGAATAGCTACATCAATATTTTTTAGGTTATGAGTTTTAGCTCCTTTGACAAGAATATAATTTTTAGTGTCTTTATTTTCAAATGCTGTTTGTTGTGCTGTACTCATATACAATATACACTACAAAAGTAAAATAAATTCAGGTAGATTTTATATTTCTGCCAAGGGGACGGTAAAAGAAAACGTACTACCTTGATTAGGTTCACTTTCTACATTTAATTTTCCGTTATTGAGAGCAATAAATTCTTTACAAAGTTGTAATCCTAATCCTGTACCTTTTTCAGACGCGGTGCCGCGCGTGCTAAATCCTTCAAATATTTTTTCTAAGTGTTCTTTGGGAATACCTACACCTGTATCTTTTACAGAAACTAATACTTCTTTATCTTGTTTTTGCACACTGATTTGAATTTTACCGTGCTCGGGGGTAAATTTGATGGCATTGTTGATAAGATTTCTGAATACCAAATGGAGCATATCTCTGTCTGCAAATACTTTGTAGTCCTGCGGTATATTTGTCAGCAGTTCAATTTTCTTTTCCTGTGCCACAGGAGTATAAATTTCCTGTATTTCCTGAATTAAAGCCTGCACTGAGAAGGCAAAAGGTTTGATTTTTATACTTTGCATCTGTGCCGCAGACCATTTGAGTAAGTTATCTAATAACATAAAAGTAGCATCTATACTTTTGTTTGCTTGATTAAGGTAAATTTTGAACTCTTCGGGTAAATTAGGTTCATCTTTGAGTAATAACAATAAGCCCTTTGTGGTAGCTAATGGACTTCTTAAATCATGTGAGATGATAGAAAACAGTTTGTCTTTTATCTGATTATTTTTTTGGAGTTCCGCATTAATTTCACTAATTACCTGATTACGTTTTTTTAATTCTTTGAAATAGTGGTTACGGCTACTATTTACATAGATGAGTAGTATAGTAAGTACAGATACTAATGTAAAAGCAACTATAACAAGGGCAATAGTAATTCCTTGCTTACGCAAGCGTTCATTTTGCAATTGGTTTAAGGATTTTAGTTTTTCATTTTTTTGTTCAATACGTAATAATTCATAGTCATTTTCAGATAGGGCTTTTTGTTCTTTTTTATATTTAACGAATAAGCTATCTCTTAAAATGTTTTCTTTTTGCTTATAATTCAAGGCTTCTTTATACTTTTCTTGCTTTTGATAGACATCAGAGAGTAAAGAATAGATTTGTATTTGATTTTCTATGCTATCAGCTTTATTTTGGATATTTTTTAATGCCATAAAACCGTATTCTAAACATTCTTGGTATTGTTTGATAGCATGATAAATTTGAGTTATTACAACAAGTGCGTATGAATACACATCTTGATACTGACAGTATAGTGGACTGTTTAATGCTTCTTTAACATGCTCCAATGCTTTATTGTAATTTTTATTTTCTAATTCAATTTTAGCTAAATGCACCATGGTATAGCCAATCATGTAATAATTATTTGTTTTTTTAGCTATTTTTTTTGCTTTTTCTAAGTATTCATAGCTTTTTTTCTCGTTTTTCAAATCACTTTTGTAATAATATCCAATCGATAGATTACATAACGTTGTAGACATACCTAATGTATCCTTGATTTCTTCTTTGATTTTGAGAGATTTTGTAAAGTATTCTATGGATTTTACATAATCTTTTTGTTGATTGTATAATATGCCAATGTTATTGTAGATTTTAGCCTTTAAGGTTTTGTATTTAGGATGTTCTGAAATGATAGAAAGAGCTTTTTGATTATACTGTTCTGCTTTTTTGTACCATTCTTGGCTTCTATAAATAGTAGCTAATCCAAAATAAACTCCTGCTAAATTTGTTGTATCATTAGCTTGTTCACAAAGGCTTGCTACTTTTTGGTAGTAATTTATAGCGTTAATATTTTTATTTTGTAGGTTATAGATTTTAGCTAAATTTATGTAAGCTTGTATTTTCAAAGCGATATTGTCAAGTTGTTCAGCAATTTCTAGGGCTTCATGGGCATACTCTATAACTTTATCTTTCTCCGTATTTACAATATACTTGCCTATCTCTATAAGAGATTTTATGCGTGTAGTATCTTTTTGAACATGTGTTTGAATACTTTTTTTTAAGCTATCTATTATTTTTTGTTGCGCAAAAATATTGGGCCAAAACAAAATACATATCCCACAAATAAGTACTTTTACACGCAACACTTTTACAAAAGTATGAAATTTTTGATATTTTATTTCTCTGTTTATCTGTTTATCTTAAAACTGTATGCACAGAACGAGCACGCGTACAGACAACTTTCACATACTTATCTGGTACAACAGTTCCCTTTTACAGTTAAAATACCTGTTTTCAATGCACTGATGCGCTTTCAGGACAGTATTCTTGTGGATATTTATTATTATCAGACATATTATGACAGCAAAACATATCCCGCAGACAAGCAGGATACTACTACAATACTAAACTATTCCTTCAAAAAAGAAGGCTGGTATCAGATTTTTGTATTTACAAAACAAGGTATAAAACTCTGTCAGACATCAGTTTTATTACTCTACAAGCCCAAAGACAGCCAGAAGAGCAATACGGTTACTCAGGTAAAACCTGTACAGTTTGAATGGAAAGGGGAAGGGGTGATTTCTGTGAATGACAGTACGGTTATTGTACCCAAGAAAAAGCGTAGCTATGAACTGGATATTTACTGCACTGGTTCTATTCCTGCGGACACACTGTATATAAACGTGTATAAAACGGAAAAAAAGGGAGAGGAAATTTTGTTCTGTCAGTGGAAAATGTCAAAACAGGAAAATGGCTATTATGCCCGATGTACGTTTAAGAGAAAAGAACTCGGCAGATACAGGTTAAGTGTTTTTGACAGCAGAAAATACTGGTACGGAAGTAAAGAAACAGATATTCAGGAAAGTAGATAAATTTTGGAAAAACGGCTTATTTGCGTACCTGAATAACCGTTCTGCTGATGAGAATGCAAGCCACTGAAAAAGAAACATAGTAAAGCACATCACGAAGGTCAATTACGCCCCTGCTCATACTTACATAATGGTTTTCAATACCGAGTGCATCTATAAAATCATGGAGTTTTACCTGATGCGTAAAAAGGTCTGCGACTAAGCCAAAACCTTTGAACCATACAAAACAGAAAAAAAATCCTAGAATAAAAGCTACAATTTGATTATCTGTGAGGGCAGAGGCTAATATTCCAAGTGCCGAGAAAGAAATACCTATTAGTACAAGTCCGAGATATGCGCCATAAGCCGCACCAAAGTCTACATTTCCTTTGGGCAGGGCATATTTTTGTACCGTAAATAAGTAAATAAGCGTAGGTAATACACAAAGAATAGTAAGCAAAGCTGCGGCAAGGTATTTGCCAAGCAAAATCTGGTATTCTGAAACAGGTCTGGTCATAAGAAATTCAAATGTGCCTGTTTTTTTTTCCTCCGCGATAGCACGCATAGTAATAGCAGGTACTAAAAACATAAAAGCGATGGGAGCAAAGGTAAAAAATACCTGCAGGTTTGCCGCACCTACTTGTAATACATTATTAGGCGCTATCCATACAAAGAATCCCATAATGCCCAAAAACACACTCATCACTACATAAGCAATCAGGGAGCTAAAAAAGGAATGTATTTCTTTTTCAAAAATAACAAGCATATTCCGCATGACTGCAAAAGTAACAAGAAATTATGAATGAATATGAAAATTTGAGAGATAAATAAAGTAGAAGAGATGGGTCTGCGTGAGGCATGCGAAGGGTATGCGTCAGCATAGTGCGAAGCACCGAAGCGTGAGCGTAGCCCGTAGCACGCCGACCTGAACCCTGAGCTTGCCGAAGGGTGAAGGACACGCCCAAAAAACTTAAAACAATAAACTCTATACTGTATATTTTCGCCATTTTTCTATAAGCATCTGCATATCTTGAGGAAGCGGCTGTTCAAAATACATTTTTTGATTAGTAAAAGGATGTATAAATCCTAAGGTATGCGCATGTAAAGCCTGTCTTGAACATATTTGAAAACAGTTCTGAATAAATTGTTTATATTTTTGAGTTTGCTGACCTACCAAGATGCTATCTCCCCCATAAGTTTCATCAGCAAATAAGGTATGTCCTATGTGTTTCATGTGTACACGTATTTGATGCGTTCTGCCTGTTTCTAACTGCAAAGCAAGCAAAGTAGCATTACCAAAACGTTCTAATACCTGATAATGTGTAACCGCATATCTGCCTTGTGTATTATCTTTGCTAACAGTATAAATTTTTCGGTCATTTGGGGAACGTATGATATTAGCTATAATCGTGCCTTTATTTTGTTTTACATCGCCCCAAACTAATGCAATATACTTACGTTCTATGATATGGTCAAAAAACTGTTTGGCTAATTTGACCATAGCAAGTTCAGTTTTAGCAACTACCAATAAACCACTTGTATTTTTGTCTATTCTATGTACTAAACCTGGTCTATGTTCATTACCTTGTTTAATAGGAAGGGTATTAAAATACCACATTAAACCCTGCACTAACGTGCCATGATAATTGCCTACCCCCGGGTGTACCACAAGCCCTGCGGGTTTGTTAAGAACAATGAGATGCTCGTCTTCATAAATGATGTCTAAGGGTACGTATTCGGGTTCGCATTCAGGGGGTGGGGGGGTGGGCAAAACAATAGTAATTACATCACGGGGTTTAATTTTGTAGCTTACTTTTACAGGTTTATCATTAACACGAATACAGTCTGCTTCTGCGGCATACTTGATACGGGTGCGCGAGGTTTTTTTTCCTAATTTTTGTGCCAAATACACATCTATGCGCATAGATACCTGTCCAGGATCTACTATAAAACGGTGATGTTCGTATTCTTCGTTTTCT
This sequence comes from uncultured Bacteroidia bacterium, assembly GCA_938028625.1. Taxonomy (GTDB): domain Bacteria; phylum Bacteroidota; class Bacteroidia; order JANWVE01; family JANWVE01; genus JANWVE01. The sequence continues at coordinate 9,837 of CALIZB010000089.1, forward strand.
GTTTCTAAAAATTCATTTTCATGCATAAGACTGAATAAAAAAACCTTACAGAAAGAATATTCTGTAAGGTTGTGCAAAAATAAGGTTAATTTTTTACATGTGGATTACTTCGCCATACGCATCAGCGGTAGCTTCCATAATAGCTTCGGAGAGCGTAGGGTGCGGATGCACGGATTTAATAATTTCGTGTCCTGTGGTTTCTAATTTACGGGCAACTACGGCTTCGGCAATCATATCTGTTACCCCATCACCAATAAGATGACAACCTAACCATTCTCCGTATTTAGCATCAAAAATTACTTTTACTAACCCATCACTTTTACCTGATGCCTTAGCTTTACCTGATGCGGTGAAAGGAAATTTACCTACTTTTATTTGATAACCGAGTTCTTTGGCTTTTTTCTCTGTTAGTCCTACGCTTGCTACTTGTGGTGTACAATATGTACAGCCTGGTATATTACTGTAATCTAATGGTTCTACGTGTAGTCCTTTTATTTTTTCTACACAGATGATACCTTCTGCACTCGCTACGTGAGCTAACCAAGGTCCTGTGCCATTAACATCACCGATAGCATAAATACCTGGTACTTTGGTTTGATACCACTGGTCTACTTCAATCCAGCCTGCTTTATTGGTAGTAACGCCTACGTTTTCTAATCCTAATCCGTCTGTATGAGGAGCAACGCCTACGGCAGAGAGCAGTACATCAGCTTCTACGGTTTCTATACCTGCGGGAGTTTTGATATGTGCTTTTACACCATTTGGGGTATGTTCTACTTTTTCTACAAGGCTTTCTGTTTTAATCTCCATGCCATTTTTACGATAGATACGTTCTAATGTACGGGAAATTTCTTCGTCTTCTACGGGAAGAATATTTTTCTGAAGTTCTACAAGAACCACTTGTGTACCTATGCTTTGATAAAAATACGCAAACTCTACACCGATAGCACCTGCGCCTACAATAATCATTTTTTTAGGTTGTGTAGGTAACATCATAGCTTCTGTGGAGGAGATGATTTTTTTGCCGTCAATAGGCATAGAAGGCAGAGAACGTGGCTTTGCCCCTGTGGCAATGATAATATGTTTGGCTGTATAGGTACTTACTTTTCCTGTATCATCTTTGACACTCAGGCTTTTGTCTTTATTAAAAGTAGCCGCACCTTTAATGACTGTTATTTTATTCTTTTTCATTAAGAACTCAATACCTTTACTCATGCCTTCGGCTACATCTCGGCTTCTTTTTATCATACCTGCAAAATGCACTTTGGCATCTACTATGTCTATTCCATAATCTTTGGCATGGGTAATGTACTGAAATACATCAGCACTTTTTAAGAGCGCTTTGGTAGGGATACAGCCAATGTTCAGACAAACTCCGCCGAGTTTATTTTTTTCAATCAGACCTACGGAGAAGCCTAATTGTGCGGCACGGATAGCGGCAACATAACCGCCTGGTCCTGCACCAATGACAATAATATCAAAGTTGTTACTCATATTTCGTTTAATTGAGCAAAAATAAGAATAATATTATCGCATACAAATTTTTAATACATTCAGAACTCATAATTCTGCCTTCAAATATGGCATATTTCTTGACAAAATTAGATCCATACATAAGTTTTACATTAAATTATTTGTAATTAGCACAAAAAATTTTTACCTTTGAAATTGAAATTTCTATTTTTGCAGTAAAATATGAAAAAAGCACTATTAGGATTGTTTATAGGATTTGTTTTTTTTAACCTCAGTAGCCTTTTTGCACAGGGGGGTATTATAGGTCTAAACCCTCCCCGTCTGGAAGCCAATAAATTTCCCTCGGGTTTAGAGATTGGGCAGAAAGCACCGCCTATTACCGCATTAGACAATCACGCTGATCCAATATTTTTATTAAACCTGTTAAAGAAAGGACCAGCCGTAATTTTATTTTATGGAGGACGTTGGGACCCTGTTGCACGCAAACAAATCCGGGATATACAGGATTCTATCAAGTATATTACAGAAAAAGGTGCTTTTTTGCTTGCGGTTACTGCGGATAGCTATGAAGAAATTGACCGTATGGTAGCAGAAACAGGGGCAACTTTCCCTATTATCCATGACAGAAGCCACCTTATCATGGACGCCTACAAGGTTTCTTACCGTGTGAGTGAAGATATGATTGCCAAATTCAAAAAACTGAATATTACCCTCAAAAAAAATCCTGATGAAGAGTTTTATACTCTGCCTGTATCCTGTACGTATGTAATAGGCAGGGACAGAAAAGTAGCCGCGATATGGCTGAACAAAAATTATGAATTAACCGCTGGAGTACGTTATATTATTAACAAACTCAAGGAATTAGGCATGAAAAAAGAATAATTAAACCTTAATACACACTAAATTTCCATGAAAAAAATGAATATGAAGCAATATATCATTATTATAGCAATGTTCTGCGTTTCCCTGTTACAAGCACAGACAGCAGGGCGTTCTAAGTACGGCAAAATTATCAATCTGGGTAAAAATGTTAATTCTTCGTATGAAGATTATCAGCCAACCATTACTGCTGATGAAAAAATGATTCTTTTTGCTTCCTACCGACCTGGTGGGTTGGGTGCAGAAGATTTCTGGATTACTGAAAAAATTGATAGTGTAAAATGGGGTATGGCTTATAACGTAGGCGCACCTGTAAACACACCTGGTACAGAAGGAAGTGGTTGTATTGCCGCAGACGGACAACGAATCTATTATGTAAAAAATCTTGACGATGGTAATAACTGCGATATTTTTGTTTCTACCTTAAAAGGTAAACAATGGTCTCCTCCAGAAAGACTGCCACCTACTGTCAACAGCCCTTACTGGGACTCACAACCAAGCATATCTGCTGATGGAAATATGCTGTTTTTTGCAAGCAACAGACCCGGCGGAAAGGGATTAACAGATATATGGTGGTCTAAAAGAGGACCTGATGGTAAATGGCAACAAGCTAAGCCCATCACAAAAATCAATACTCCTGAATCAGAAGCTACTCCATATATTCATGCAGACAACAAAACTTTGTTTTTCAGTACTAATGGAAGACCTGGTCTTGGCGGATATGATGTATTCAGAAGCATTTATGATGCTGAAAAAGACGAATGGTCTACTCCCGTAAATATGGGCGACCCTATCTGTTCAGAATTAGATGACAAATATTTTATTTTATCTCCTGACGGCAATAGAGGCTATTTTGCTTCCAACCGTGATGGCGGCTTCGGAGAACACGACCTGTATATGATAAATATGTTTGCAGGAAGCAAGCAGGTTATTGTTACTTTGACAGGTTTTGTAAAAGATGCCAAAACCCTTAAACCCGTAGGGGCAAAAGTTACTCTTATGAACCTTACCAAAGGTGAAAAAATCAATGAATTTGATGCCAACTCTGATAATGGTAAATATCTTGTGGTTATGCAGGGCGGCAATAACTATGGTCTTTTTGTAGAAGCAGATGGTTATGCACCTTTCTCTGAAAGCTATTATATTGACCAATACGCAGGTTCAGGAACATATCCGAGAGATATTTTACTTAAATCTCTTGTGGGTGAAACTACTACTCTGAACAACATTTTCTTTGAAACAGGAAAAGCAGTACTCTTGCCAAGTTCTAAAATTGAATTAGACAAAATGGTGGAAATCATGAAGAAAAACCCAAGTCTCAAAGTAGAAATTATAGGGCATACAGATAATCAGGGTACTCCCGAAGGTAATCAAAGACTGTCTGAAGACCGTGCAAAAGCTGTGGCAAAATATCTTTCTGACAATGGTGTGAGCGCAGACCGACTGAAAACCAAAGGGTACGGAGATACAAAACCTGTGGCTGACAACACCACTGAAGATGGCAGGCGCAAAAACCGCCGTGTAGAAATGGCATTTACAAAGTAAAAATAAAAACCTATATTCCTATTCCATAACAAAGTAAAAGCAGTGCGTAAAAAACACTGCTTTTTTAATACCTTAAAATTTTGTTTTCCTTGCTTAAATCAGGGTTAAAAAAACAAATTCCGAACTGAAACAAATCTATGGTAAGGGATACTTTATTATTTTTACAAATCTTTTTCCATGCCTCAAACATACCTGCTGACCAGTGAATATCATCAAAAATTAGAATACTGTTTTTATGCAGATAAGGCAAAAACAAATCAAAATATCGTATCGTAGCCTCAAAAGTATGGTTTCCGTCTATAAAAACAAAGTCAAGGGTGCTGTGATGACTTAAAATAATAGACAAAGCCTCCTCAAAACTGCTTTGTACTAAAATCAGATTTTGTTTTTGCAAAGTATCTAAATGAGATTTTGCCACACTGTGCCTTGCGGGAGAGCCTTCTATGCTGTAAAAATACGTTCCTGTAAAGTCATGAACTAAATAGCGGGTGCTTATACCCAGACAAGTGCCTAATTCTACCATTACTTTCGGTTTAAGATACCTGACCAACTGGTGCAGGATATGCCCGTACTTAGAACGAACCGAAGAAGTTCGGGCTACATATGAAACCTGTTCAGCACCCATCTTTTCACCTGTACCCAAATCCATTTTTGGCAAGTAGCTCTTATCCCTATACAAAACCTGCAATATAGGCTGAATGTCTGTAGCATACAAACTGTCTTTTTTGGCAGGCTGAATAACGTTTTGCCAAAACTGATACAAAAAAGGAGAGTGTAGATTATAAGCATTGTCTGCTGTAATCTTATATTTTATCCAGTCCTTAAACCGAAAAAGTTTAGTCATCAAGATGTTGTTCAGTGAAATCTAACTCTCGGTTATCTAGATGCTTGCGGGTATCGCTGAGAAACTGTTTGATATGGCGTTTGTCATACTCGGTCAAGCGTAAGCCTTTGCTGTTCTGTTCGTATTTGGCACAAGGTAAAAGCTGAAAATTAGCTCCAGGAAGACGTTCATTTTCCTGCCATACCCATACAGGAATATACCTGAACTTCTGAAAAGAAATACTGCCATTTTCTTTATTTTTTAGCATTTCAAACGTAAATATAATTCCGCCTTCTGTATATCGCCAGCGGGGTGTTTCACCACGCATATTAGAGATAAAATTACCCAGTGAATAAATTACATAACAGGTTTTCTTTTTACCCTGATACATTACTTCCTGTTTTTCTAAAGGCTGCAGCACATGTGGATGCGAACCAAGAATAACATCTATCCCGTTTCTGAATGCAAAATTTGCAATTTTTTTCTGAAACGCATTCGGTAAAAGCTGATATTCATCTCCCCAGTGAATAGCCAGAAAAATAGCATCTGGATTAGAGAGTTTTGCTTTTTCAATATCTTTGAGCATTTGTACAGTATCTATGAGGTTTGTTTTTACGGGAGGAGTCATAGGCATACCGTTTGTACCATACGTACAGTTGAGAACCGCAATGGTAAAATTTCCTTTTTGCCAAATATAAGGATAGTTTTTATCCCTGTCTTCCTGATTGTAGAACGTGCCTGTAGCAGGTAAATTATTTCTTTCCAATGCTTTTTTAGTAAGAATAAGTCCTTCTGCACCTTTGTCTAAACAGTGATTATTAGCAGTTACGATAAGATTAAAATTAGCATCTTTAAGAAAATACGCAATAGTATCTGGACTGCGAAACTGCGGATAGCCTGAAAAAGGCGGTTTTCCGAGAGTGGTTTCTAAATTTCCTATAACCAAATCATATTTTTTGAATATCGGTTTTACGTGTCTGAATGACGGTTCAAAATTATATTTACCTGTATTACCTATCTGCGCAGACTGATACTGAAATTCATGAAACATAATATCTCCCACAGAAGCTACTTTCAGGGTATCATACTGACAGAAGACATTATTTATTCCTAGAAAGAGGAAAGTTGTAAAAAAAACATTACGGTAAAATTTCATAGTACAAAATTAGGATAAAATTCATTCTGACCTCTATAAACTTGCATATATCGGATTTTTTCAATAAATTTGCTGTATTAAGTTGGTTAGTTCGCAAGAATGTAACATAGCTTTTGGGATAACCTTGTGTACACATTGTACACGGGGTTTATTTTTTGCAACCAATTGCATACAAAAAACGTATTAGTACATGGAATAAATTGTGTTATTATGAAACGTAATCTGATATTTTGGGGAACTGTCATAAGTGCAGGAATGGTATTGGTGCTGATGAATATATATGTTTATCAACCTGAGAAAAAGACTATCACCTTCTTTAAAGTAGAAGACCATAAGATTGTGCCTCCAAAAACAATAGTTCATAACAAACACCACACAGAAAAGCCTGAAAACCGAAAAAATGAAAAGAAAGACACAGAAAAAAAGTCTAAAACTGTTTCTCCCGATACTCCTCAAGAGCCAAACAATACCCGTGATGTTTTCATAAAAACAGAGATTATTCCAAAAACCAATAACAGCACAATTACTTCCAATAATACTTATAAGAATCCCGTCAAAGACACAAAAATTGAAAATACACCAATAAAACAGGAAAAACAAAATGAAGAAGTCAGAGAACTTCCTTTTACCCAGCCTTTATACCACATCAAAGAAAACAATGTTGCTGTAAAAAATGAAGTTAAAAAACCCGAAGTTGTGCATCATGAACAAAAATTCTTTGAATATCGCCATGCCTTAAAAACCTATTTTGAACAGAATACTCCCCACAGTGAATATCTATGGATAGTAGACGACAAGGATTACGTGCATACTACCTCTCAAAATTCAAAAATAAAGTTGCATAATACTATTTTTGTGGATAAGTATGGAAAAACTGTACAGGGAGAAGTTGTATTGGAATTTAAAGAACTGTTGAATGGTAAAAGCATGTTCAAAGCTAACGTTAATACTAATTTAGACAAAAACCAGAAACGCGCACACCAGATATGGTATATCAGTGCCATACAAAAAAAGAAACCTGTTTTTATGGGCGCAAATACTGTAATCACTGTTCAGACCCAAAGTAAAGAACCACTGTCTTTTTATATCGGAAAACGCAATTTTAATGGTGAAATAGAATGGAAGCCTGTATCTGAAAACCAGATTGAAAAAATTGAACTTAATACAGGCAAAAAGCAAAACAAAATGTATGAATATTACTGCAATCTTTCTGAGTTAGGCTGGGTAGCCGCTTTTTATGAAGAGAGCAAAAAATACAAACCTTTAACAGTCAATGTAAAAGCCCCGTCTGATGTATCTGCGAATGAAATCAGCGTGTATTATATTGGTGAGAAAACCAATTATCCTTTATACAATACCAATCAGTTCAGTCTTATAACAAATAACCGTTCCCGTTTAGCCCGAAAAATAAAAAAATACACACAAGGCAATCTTTTTGAAGGAAATATTCTGGAAAATAGTAAAGGAAAGATAATTGCCATAGCTTACGATAAAGGCAACTACTATTTTGCCCAAACATCTATTTACGTTCATAAAGAACAAATAGAGTTGAACCTTTTACCTGTTAAACAAACCGAAATAAATGAATATATTTGCAACGACTAAAATATGAATCTTCGCATTTTTGCTATACTGCTTACTGCTTGCTCGATATATTATCCATTTTTTTCATGGTCTACTCATAATAGAGCAGGAGAAATCACTTATGTAAATCTATCTGGACTTACCTATCAACTTACCATAACTACTTTTGCCGCTTTTGGCGGTAGTCAGCCTGACCGAAATGATTTAGACCTTGAAATATATTCTTTCAATAGTATTACTAATACATGGTCCTTGGTTACTACTTTAACTGTAAATAGAACTAGTAAAGTTGATGTAAGCAAAAACGGACAAAATACATACAGAAACAAATATGTAACAAATTATACCTTTCCTGGTCAGGGTACATATAAACTTGGCATGCGCGACCCTAATCGCAATGACGGAGTTAAAAATATTCCCAACTCTGTAAATGTAGAGTTCTACATAGAAACACAGTTACAAATAAATTTTCAATTTGGTATCAATAACTCTCCTGTGCTACTTTTAGAACCTTTAGATGTAGCCGCACTCAACCGTTTGTTTGTACATAATCCTGCCGCTTATGACCCCGATGACGACTCTCTTGTGTTTTCTCTTATTCCCTGTCAGGACAGAATCAACAGTCCTATTGCAGGTTATGTTTATCCCAACAATACCCCCGGCTGTTCAGGAGGTACATTTACCATAAACAGTCAGACAGGTGAGATACGCTGGAATGTTCCGCTGTGCCTTGGTGAGTTCAATATTGCTATTCTGATTGAAGAGTACAGGCGCATTCCTCCGCGTGCCAACCGTACACGCATTGCCTATACAATACGCGATATGCAAATTCTTGTAGTTAACAGTATCAACAATCCCCCTATAATACTACCTTTTCAGGATACTTGTGTAATTGCAGGTTCTCCTATTCATAAAAGAGTATTTGCCACAGACGCAGACCCTAACCAGATTGTCAAACTTACTGCGGTAAGCGAAGTGTTTAGTTTAACTTCTTCTCCTGCTACATTTACCAGTAGTATAGATAGTAATCCTGCACGGGGTACTTTTCATTGGAATACTCAATGTAGTCATGTACGCAGTATTCCCTATCAGGTAGTATTCAAGGCAGAAGATGATGCTACCATACCTGCCAACAAACCCTCGCCAAGTCTGGTGGACCTGAGAACATATACTATACGTGTCATAGCGCCTCCCGTTCCTAATTTACAGGTGGTTTCTCAATTTGGAAAAAATTTACTTTCATGGGATATTCACCCTTGCAACAATGCGGCAGGCTACCGCGTGTACCGTAGGCAAGGCTGTGATACATGGACACCTAGTATATGTGAAACGGGTGTGCCTTCTGCATTGGGATACACATTAATAGCTACTATTCCTGGCAGAACCAATTTAACATACACAGATGATAACGGAGGCGCAGGATTTAACTTTGGAAACACATACGCATATCATGTAGTAGCCTATTTTGAAGAAACAGTACCGGGTACAGGTACAACCTTTATTGCGTCTGAAAGTATGGCAAGCAACAAACAGTGCATTACCATTAAAAGAGATATTCCTGTCATTACTAATGTCAGTGTTACAATTACAGACAGTATAACAGGACAGATCTTGGTACGCTGGCGCAGACCTGATACTACAAATGCGAAACTACCCCCAGGCGCCATTCATTACAAAATTTATCAAAGTATAGGATTAAGTACTACTGCATATTCTGTCATAGGTACAAATACAGGCGGAATAGAGGATACAAGTTTTACAGTTACCAATATTGACACCAAAAATACTGCCTATAATTATAGAGTTGAATATGTAGTTTTTAATACCTCCCAACCCGAAGTAAAAGTAGCAAGCAGTGTAGCCGCAAGCTCTCCAAGATTGTCAGGAACACCATTACACAGAGCTGTGTCTTTGTATTGGACATTCAATACCCCTTGGACAGAAGATACTTTTTACGTTTATAGAAGTACCAATTTTACAGGACCTTACACTTTTGTAGCTACTACAACAACTCCAAACTATACAGATACAGGGCTACAACCCCGAAAACCTTATTTTTACTACATTACTACCTCAGGAGCATATTATTTTACTGATGAAATCAAACGTCCATTGCTCAATAACTCACAAATATTAAGAATTGTACCCAAAGATACTATTCCACCTTGTCCTACTACACTTTTAGGCAATTTAGATTGTTCTACCCAAACATATTCTTTTGATTGGACTATACCCAACAATATTCCTTGTGGTGAAACTGATGATAATGAGAAATTTAATCTCTACTTTAAGCGATATTTATACAGTCCTTATCAAAAAATAGCTACTTTCAACCGTAATGAACTCCATACAGAAACGACTTTTGCTGATTTAGGTTTAACAGGCTGTTATTATGTAACCGTAGTAGACTCCTCGGGTAATGAGTCCATAGCCAGCAATGAAGTATGTTTTGATAATCCATGCATGGAACTAGAATTTCCTAACATTATTACTCCAGGTAACGGTGATGAAAAAAATGATGTATTCAAGCCTAAACGATACAGATTTGTTGATGGTGTAGATATGCGTATATACAATCGCTGGGGCGTAGAAGTTCAAAGAAGTAGTGATGTTACTAATTTTTGGAATGGCACTATTAACGGCATGGAAAGCCCTGAAAGTGTATATTATTACATTGCCACAGCGACTATTCAACGCTTGAAAGGTGTAGAAAAACGTAAAATACCCGGAAATATAACTATATTGCGGTAGGACTAAACCCAACTCTTAAACACGCATAGAATTTATTCATAATCTTAACAGGTTTATCCTTCAATAATAAAACATCAATTATCAAAACTTTATTTACACAACAAAAAAAATACGCAGAAAAGTAGGATTAAAAGCAACTTTTAATTCTACTTAAAATTTGACACTTAAAATCAGTGCTTAACAAGCACTTTTTCTGTAAACTGCTCTTTCCTTGAATTAGTAACATGTAAAACATATAAACCCTCAGAAATGTTATCTAAGGCTATACTGATAGGTCTGTAAGCACTTACCTGTACCTCTTGTGAAAGCACTAATTTACCTTGATAATCTATCAATTGGATTTGTATATTTTCATTTTCAGAATTGGATAGATAAACAAAAAGTTCTTTCTGGGCAGGATTAGGATATATTTTATGTTTTAAGAGTTCCGCGCTGTTATTCTGAATTTCAATTGTATGAGAATACGTTATATTTCCATCTTTGTCTATAAATTTTAATCTGTAAAAGGAAACAGGATAAGGCATTTCATCTGTATAGATATAATTTGTATGAGCATTTGCCACATAATGTTTTAATTCTTGAAAGTCTTTATCTTTATATGTAGATTTTTCAAGCACAATTTCGTCACATTTTGTATTAAGTTGTGTTTTCCATAAAATTTCATTATAAGTACTTTTAGTTATACCCTGAAAATCATAAGTAAAAATAGGCAAACTTGGAAGTACAAAACAGTCTAACAGTGAAATACGAGAACCAGCCCCCACTCCATTATGTGTAACAGTATATTGCGTAGCCCCTGCGGGATTAGTGTTCGTAACCGAGATAAGACTACCCGTAGCGTAAGTATTTGTATAAGTTATCGTGTTACCTACAGCTGTCCAGTCCACTGCACAAAAATTACTTAGCGTACAACTTCCTGACGAGGTATTAAAATAAAAGGTTTCATTTTGATTTGTACCATTCACTACTACGCTAAAATTTACCACAGGTGCGGAGAAATTAAAAGTTAAAAAGTGTGTTGTACTATTTAACCAGTGGGAAGGACTTGCTGTGTTAAAATTAGTACCATTACAAGCATAGGTAAAATTAGTTAACGTAGGTGCATTAGTACTAATAGATACCGTAACGCCTGAACTTACACTAAAATAAGGAAATCTGTAGCTTTGATATTATAGGCAGAAGTAAAATTAGTCAAATTGCATTGTGCTTTGACAGATAATGTAAAAACCAAAACTAATAGTAAAGTAAATAAATTTTTCATAATTTAATAGATAGTTCCTCAAAGATATAAAAATATCTTGATAAGTACAAACTAATTTTCACTTATTTTTTCAATCATTTAATCCAAATAAGTGCTATCTACTCAAAAATAAACTATACTTTTGTAAGTAGATTATGTTTAAGCTATATCGTTTAACCTTGTTTTTGGGTATATGCATTATATTTTATCTAATGCAATGGAGTTGTAATCCATTTCAAAAAAATGCTGAACACAAACTCAAAAAAATAAATATAAGAACGTTATTGCCCAAAGCGAGTCAACTTAAAACGGGAGACTTAATTTTAAGACATGGTAAAGGAATAATCAGTGAGTCTTTTATGTTTATGAGCCAAAAACAAAGAAAATTCTCTCATGCAGGAATGATACTTTTAGAAGAGGATAGTGTATATGTGGTACACGCACTTGGGGGAGAAACAGCCGCAGATAACGCCGTTAAAAAACATACTTTATATGAGTTTTGCGACCCCGCTGATAATCATTCTTTTGCTGTATACAGATACATAGATATGGATAGCCTTGCTTTACAACATTATGTAGATAATATGATGGACGCATATCGCAAACGCATCAATTTTGATATGGATTTTAGAATGGATACGGACAGCGTACAATACTGTTCAGAATTAATTTGGAAATCTATTATGAATGCCGTGAACAAACCCGATTATTTAGACCAAAGTAAAACCCCTGACGGACACATATACGTAGCCGTAGACAACTTGTATTTCAACAACCATACAAAGTTAATCTATGAAGTAGATTACGATTTTTAGTGTATATTTGCACATCTTGTATATAGCATGAATCAAATTTCGTTTTTCAGCAAATACTTCAAAGGTGACCCTTGGCTATGGATATCTACCTTTATGATTAGTTTTATAGGCATATTGGCTGTATACAGTGCTATTACGCCCTTGGCTTCACAAAAAAATGTAATTAACGAACTTTTTCTCGGAAAGCATATTTTTATGATAATACTCGGTTTTGTGATGATGTTTTTTATGCACCGATTAGATTATCGTATACTAGGCACATTAAGTGTTTTTGCAATATGGCTGTGTGTACCTTTGCTCATTTATACCCTAGTACAGGGGGTAAATATTCATAATGCCAGCCGATGGCTTCGTTTGCCTATAATCAATCTTACTTTTCAGCCCTCAGATTTTGCCAAACTTGCCCTCATTGTTTATGTAGCAAGACAACTCTCGGTAAAACAAAAAAATATCAAGGATTTTTATGCTACTTTTCTTCCTATTATTTTCTGGATAGCCATTATCTGCGGACTGATTGCCCCCATGAACCTCAGTACAGCATCTATGTTGTTTTTTGTATGTTTTATCTTGATGTTTATCGGCAGAATATCCCTGATACACCTCGCCTTGATTGTATGTATTAGTGTAGTGGGATTAGTAGGTTTATTCAAAGTATCTCCAAGAAGTGAAACGTGGCAAAAACGTATAGAAAGCTATCTTTATGAAGACTCCTTCCAAAGCGAACAAGCAAAAATTGCCGTAGCTACCAGCGGTTTTCTTGGCAAAGGACCAGGTAAAAGCACTCAAAAGTATCTCCTTCCACAGCCGTATAATGACTTCATCTTTGCTATTATTATTGAAGAGTACGGACTTCTCGGAGCATTATCAGTCATGTTTTTATACTTGTTCTTTGCATACAGAGCTTTACTCACAGCGAGCAAAATGCAGGAAAGAACCTTCGGAACACTATTGGTCATAGGTTTGTCTTTAAATATATCTTTGCAGGCATTGGTCAATATGGGGGTAGCCGTGAACGTTTTGCCTGTTACAGGTTTAGCTTTGCCTATGCTTAGTATGGGAGGCACATCTATCCTGTTTAATGCCATTGCAGTAGGTATTATTATCAGTATAAGCAGAGAAGCAGACGAAAATAAACAGCCCATTGTATCCATACGGGAGGAAAACCTTACAGACATGACCCCTGACGAAAAAACTGTTCATAAAGAACGCACAGGCAGAAAAGCCAATAAACCTTTACAGTTTAATAAAAACTAAATATCTTCCAAGATATCAGTTGCTCTGTTTCTTTTCCTGTTCCTCAGGGGTTACAATAATGAATATATCTTCATTATCTTTTTTCATATAGTATTTTTCACGAGCATAATTCTCTAAAAACACTTTGTCTTCATTAATGTATTTAAGCGTGCTGTCATATTCACGGATTTTTTTCTGATAAAACTTTTTGTCATTATACGTTTCATTTAGTTTTTTTCTCAGACTAAACAAAGTAAAAACATTGTTTCTATCAAAAAAAAGTATCCATACTGTCAGAAAAAACAAAATGGCAATGTACTTGTTTGTGAAATAAGGCAGAACTTTGTCCCGTATTTGTTGAATCTTCATATTCACACGGCAAGTTAGATAAAATTTTCTAAAAATAAGAGATAGGATTGGTATACACGCTGCTGGTATGTACAGGAATAGAGCTAAATTCTTTCTCAATATAACCCGCAATACCTTCTGCCACAAATTGTTCTGTTTCATAATGTCCGCCATCTATTAGCATAAGAGAATCAGGAACATCAAAAAAAGTATGATAAGTAATATCCGCAGTAATAAACGCATCAACATTATTTTGTATAGCGTCTGGTAATAAAAAACTTCCTGCACCACCACACAAAGCAATCTTTTGAATTTTCTTTTTCTCCGTATTAGTATAACGCAAAAAGGGTATTTTTAACACATGCTTGACCATTTTTAAGAAATCTTGTACATTGTAAGAAGTAGGTAAATTACCTATAATTCCCGCACCGTCATACAATTCTTGTGTAGCACTATCGCTAAAAATATGATACACAGGTGTTTCATAAGGATGACTTCCCAATAATGCTCTAATAATTTGTGCTTCTAAATAATACGGAAAACGCATTTCTAAACGTACTTCTACTTCTTGATTAAGTTGTTCTTTTATCCCACTGTAAGGATTGCTTTGTTTATTAGGTCTAAACGTACCGTAACCTTGTACATTATAACTGCATTCTGTATAATTTCCAATTATTCCCGCACCTGCTTGGGATAAAGCTTTACGGACTTTGGATACCTCTTGTGTAGGAACAAAAGTAACTAACACTCTGTAATAATCTTTTAATCTTCGTAAAGGTTTAAGGTGAGTTAAGTTAAATTGCTGTGCTAATAAATAGTTTGTACCTGAAAAAATATTATCAAAATTTGTGTGCATCGCATAAACTACGATATTTTCTTGAATACAACGATATACCATACGTTCATTGTACGTTTGCAAAGTGATTTTTTTTAATGGTCTAAAAATAATAGGGTGATGCGTAATAATTACATTACAATTCAATTTTTTTGCTTCCTCAATAACTGCATCATTAAGTTCTAAAGCTGTTAAAATGCCTATTATCTCTTTTTGTGTATCTCCAATAAGTAAACCTACATTATCATAATCTTCTTTTAATGAAAGCGGACAGATTTGTTGTAAATAGGATATTAACTGATGTATTTTCATAATAGATTAGAAAGTACAAGCAAAGTTACAATAAATATAAAAACCGTAATAAGTGAACTACTAATACACAAAAATTACTCAACTTTATTGTACTTTTGCAAACATGATATTGAAAAGTTCAAAAAATACAGTTCTATACATAGCAGGTATTGTTTTTATACTCTGTCTTGCCGAGATGTTCATATTTTCTGATACCAATCTTTACAAAAGTGGATTTTTAACATGGGTGTATTTTCTTTCAGGGGTTATTATTGGTATTTTGCCTTTATTCCAATATCAAAAAACTACGCTTAATGTTCATACAGAATACACCAATACTGTAAAAAAAGTTTTTTTGTATTTAGGTTATGTGTATTTTTTTGTGCTGACCTATAAGTTTGTACTGGCTACGGAAACCTATCGTTTAGATTTTAGAGAAGCAGACATGCTTCCTTCCATTGAAATGCTCGCTAAACGTTGGCTTTCAGGACAGGAAGTCTATACACCGCTTACAGAAATCAATAGACCTGAAGTACTCTACGGTCCTGGATTTTGGCTTCCTTACATTATACCGATTTTACTTAAAATAGACATACGTTGGACTTCATTTGTGTTTTTTATGCTTGGTATAGTTTTTATGTATTATCAAGCTGATAAGCGAAAACTTAATCCTATATTTCAAGTATTGATATATATACTCATTTTTTTAGTGCCATATTTTTATATCGTTATCATTTGGTCAGATATTAGATTTACACAAGAACCTTTAATTGTAGGGTATTATTTATTGTTAGGCTATTTTTTACTACAAAATAAAAATAAATACCAATGGATATGGGTAGGTCTGATGATAGGTTTATGTTTATTAAGCAGATTTTCATTTTTATTATGGATACCGTTTTACATAGCTTACTTATGGAAAAATGAAGGTATAAAAAAAGCTATTCAAGTAAGTAGCGTAATAGGTTTGCTTGTACTGATGTTATTTCTTGTTCCTTTTGGAATAGATGGAATAAAAAAATTTGCCACTTTACCTTCTTTTCAAGCTCACCAAATGGCAGATAGATTTGCTGATTACCCACGTGACTCATATCTCGGCATGGCTAAATTCTTCTCTTCAAAAGATGGTTGGTTTATCTATAATTTACAAAGAGGTTTCTCAGTATTTATTATGATACTAGGTATAATAACTGTTTTGTTCTCTCCCAAATGGATAGATAAAAACTTTTTACCTTTGGGATTTTTGAAACTAACACTCGTTTTCTTCGCTAATTTTTTACAAATCCCATATCCCTACCTATTTGGACCTTCTACTTTTTTATCTGTTATCATAGTAATTGCTTTTGTGCAACAGAAAATAGATTGGGTAGAAGTGCGAACTACTCCAAAATTTAAATTAACAAATTTGAGTAAATCTATACAACTTTTATTAGTACTTTTACCTATATTGATATACAGCATTATTGAGTCTAATTATTTCAAAGAAAGTCGTTCTCTTTACGAAAAAAATGCAATACTCGCATACGAACAACCCTTAAATACACTTTCAGAAGAGCAATATTGGATAAAAACTATACCAATAGACTCTACTATCGCGCATACGGGAAAATATAGCAATAAAGTAGGCTTTAACAGCTCACATAGTTGTACTTTTAACATACCATTACAAGAAATTTTAAGTAAGCAATGCAATAACATACGCTTTTCAGCTTGGGTAAAAAGTGATCAATATCAGTTAGAGGTTTCAAAAATGGCTATTAGAATATCCGAAGGCGGTAAGACCATTTATTACAAGGAAAAAGATATTTCCCCGACTTTAATTAAAGATAATATATGGCGTAAGCATACATTTGCTATTAAAATCCCTGAAAAATTCATAAATTCTGCAATAAAAGATAAAAAAAGCTATATTATATCTGCTTTCATTTCATATTTTGACCGTCATGATTATATTTATGTAGATGACATAAATGTAGAATTTTTCTGATATACCGTATTCAAAAGAAAAGTTATACTCACCATGAAATTATTATTGTTTTGTGTAACCTATTTTAGTAAATTTACAGCAAACTTTTTACATTATGTTATCGCGTATTCTGGGGGTTATTACCCTTACTCTAATGCTTATATTAGGAGCTTGCACTTCATCTAAAAATGCTGTAAAACTTCGTTCTTTTAGTGCAAATGAAAAAGAAATTAAAGACTTTCATCTTTATACCTTTGAATTTGACAAAGAAATTGTTCCTATTGATAGAATCGGACAATGGTCAGAAATAGAGTATGTTACTTTTACTCCTAAAATAAAAGGTAAATTCAAGTGGATACAAAGAGATAAATTAGTATTTTCTCCCGAAGAACCTCTTGCACCTGCTACAAAATATCTTGTAAAATTGACTTCCAAAATCACAGAAGGTACAGAACTCAAATTAAAAGGTAAAAAAGAAATGAGCTTTCATTCTCCGTATTTTGATGTACTCAATGTAGAGTTTTTTTGGAACAATCTCAAAAATACGGACTTTATGGTTGCGGCACAAACTAATATCCTTTTTTCGTATCCCATAGACCCTACTAAACTCAAAAACTTCTTAACGATAAAACATGATGATAAAGTTTTAGAAAATTATCAAATTCTTACAGATAAACCTTCTCCAATTATTTCTATTGCACTTGGCGACATTCAACGAAAAGATAAAGACCAAGTTTTCAAAGTCTACCTCAAAAAAGGACTTCCTGCTGATATTCCTAATCTTGCTCTTAAACAAGAAAAATCTTTCAAAGAACGTTTAGCTTCCAAAGAAGAACTTCAAATTGAAAATGTGCTTGCAGGCATAGAAGGAGCGGATTCATGGATTGAAATTCATGCTAACCAAGCCATAGAGTCTACTAGCGCACAAAATAATATCAACATCATTCCCAAAATAGATTACACGGTTTCTACTTCCGATAATGTTACTCGTTTACAAGGTAATTTTCAGCCTAATACAGAATACACCATAGAAATTAAATCAGGATTGAAAGGCTTGTATGGTGGTAAATTAGATAAAACCAAAACAGAAAAAATTACTATTGCTAATCTTAAACCCAGTGTAGAGTTTGCCAATACCACCGGAAAATATCTCCTCCGAGATGGCTTAAAAAATATAGAACTCAAAGTGATTAACACGCCTGAAGTTGAAGTAGAAGTAACCGAAGTATACAAAAATAACGTATGGACATACCTACATAATCAGTACTATCGTAGATACGGACAAGGATACACCTATAATGAAGAAAATGAAAATTATGAACCTTATTACTATAATGATGAATATTATTCAGAAAACTACACTCCCTATGTCGGTGATTATGGAAAGGTTATTTATACCGAAAAATACAATACCCAAGCACCTAAAAATAAAACCAATAATGTTACGATTAACCTTGAAAAAGCCTTAAATCAGCGTTTTGATGGTATTTATGTGCTTTCTGTACGCAACAGTAATGAAAGATGGACAGACAAACGCAAAATTGTAATGTTTTCTAATCTTGGAATTATTGCCAAAAAAGGAAATAACCAAATGATGTGTTTTGTAAATTCTATGAAAGATAACACCCCTGTTGCTAATACCAAAGTAAGCGTAATTGATAACCATAATCAAACTATATTGCAAGGTACTACAAACTCTGACGGTATAGTAACCTTTGAGAACTTCAAAGAAATAAATAAAGACCATATTCCACAGATGATACTTGCTGAAAATGGTAAAGACTTTAACTTTGTACACCTCAACGAAACTTTTGTAGAAACAGCCCGCTTTGACGTAGGGGGTAAAGAAATGTCCCATGATGAATATGACTGCTATTTGTATGCAGAACGCAACGTGTACAGACCTCGTGAAACTGCTTATTTTTCAGGGATTGTACGAGATAAAAAAATGAACGTTATCAAAGATATTCCTGTTATTTTACAAATTCTTACTCCACAGAACAAGACTTTTGCTACTTTACGCAGAACACTTAACGAACAGGGTAGTTTTGAAGTAGTTTTACCTATTCCAGATGACGCGCTTACAGGTGCATATACAGCTAAACTGCTAACAGAAAATGAAGATATATTAGCAAGCTACCGCTTTTTTGTAGAAGATTTTGTACCCGATAAACTCAAAGTAAATACCAAAATCAATAAAGAAACCGTAAAAACAGGTGATGAAATGACCATAGAAGTACAAGCCCTTAACATGTTCGGTCCACCCGCATCAGGTAGAAATTATGAAATAGAAATCATGTATAATGCTAAAAAATTTGTTAGCAAAAACTATCCTGACTTTAATTTTTCTGCCAAAGTAGAAAAAATGAATATTCCCAGTAATTATTTCAAAAATGGGATATTAGATAATGACGGAAAAACTATTCTTACATACGTGTTGCCCAAAGCTTCACGCGTTCCTGCTATATTAGAAGGTAAAGCCACTACCACAGTTTTTGACGTTACAAATAGACCTGTTAGCCAAGTAAATCCGTTTATTTTTTATCCGCAAGATTATTTTATAGGTATTCAAAAATTAAATTATTATTACAGCACAGGACAACCTCTTAATATACAAGCTATTGCTGTTTCTCCCGAAGATAAAATTAAAACAGGCTTGAAAATAGAAGCTAAACTCATTCGGTATGAATGGCATAATATCTATCGTCAGACAGGTTCTTACTATGATTACAAGTCTGAGAAAAAAGAAATACTTGTTAAAAAAGAAATTATTACCGTAGGAAATAGTCCTTTTGTATTTAACGCTATTCCTGACCGTTCAGGTGAATATGAAATCCGTTTAAGTGCCGAAGGCGATGAAGCTAATTATATCAGCAGTACTTTTTATGCGTATGACTGGGAAAGCACTACAAGTACTTCATTCAAAGTTAATAGAGAAGGAAACATAGATATTATTCCCGATAAAAAAACTTATCAAGCTAATGAAAATGCCAAAATTTTATTCAAAACTCCATTTGATGGCAAAATTCTCGTTACCGTAGAACGCGAAAAAGTATTCAAACATTATTACTTGAATACTAAAAACAAAGCCGCAGAACTTTCTCTAACTTTGCAAAATGAATATCTACCTAATGTGTATATATCTGCTACTTTATTTACTACGGCAAATGCTATTAACCAAAGTAATTTTTATGTGGCACATGGTTATCAAAATCTTAACATAGAAAACTCAAAAAATAAGCTCAATGTACAGATTATTGCACCTAAAAAGGTACAGCCTAATAAAACACACGAAATTACTATACAAACCAATAGCACTCAGCCTGTATATGTAACGCTCTCTGCGGTAGATGAAGGTATTTGTCAGGTTAAGAAATTTGAAAGCCCTGACCCATACAAAGCCTTTTACAGCCGTAGAAAACTTGCTATTGAAAGTTTTGATATGTATAAACTTATGCTTAATGAGGTGAATAAAAAAGCGGCTACTCCTTTACCTTATCAAGCGGGATATGGCGGTGGAAATGAAGAGTTTGAAGAAAAAGGCAGATTTGATAAATCCCGTAAAAACCCGTTTGCAGTTAAAAGAATCAAACCTGTATCCGTGTGGAGTGGCATTGTTCGTACTAAAAACGGAGTAGCCAAAGTAAAAATACCTATTCCTAATTTTAATGGTGAAATTCGTTTGATGGCAGTAGCCTATTGTAATGAAAAAATGGGCGCCGCACAAGAACGCATGCTCGTATCTGACGACTTGATTGCTACACCTTCCATTCCGCGTTTTTTAGCACCGCAAGATAGCATTCATCTGCCTATATCCATCTATAATACCACAAATAACAGTATAAATGCTACTATCAACATTAAAACCGAAGGACCTGTTCAGATTATCAGTAATAGCACACAAAGCACTTCTCTCGCTCCCAATCAGGAAACTGCCGTATCTTTCAAAGCCATAGCTACTCAAAATGTAGGACCTGCCAAAATTATTGTTACTACACAGTACAATGGCAAAACAGTTACAGATATTACAGAAATCAGTGTAAGACCTGCAAGTCCGTTATATATACAAAGTGGTTCAGGAGAAATAAAAGCAGGAGTCTCACAAAATATTGCTATTCCAAACAATTATATTCCCAATACACAACGTTCTACACTCATAATTAGTAAGTTTCCTGCGGCACAGTTTGCTCAACATGTTAAGTATTTAATTGGTTATCCGCATGGTTGTTTAGAACAAACTACCTCAAAATTGTTTGCTATGCTTTATGCAGAAGAAATAGCTCGTGCTGTTGCAAATGACGAACTCAAAAGTGAAAACGTGAGCTATTATGTAAAACAAGGTATCCAAAAAATTGAAACTATGCAATTAGTAAATGGAGATTTTAGTTATTGGCAAGGGGGCAATGAAGGAAACTGGTGGGCATCGGTATATGCTACACATTGCTTATTAGAAGCCCAAAAAGCAGGTTATTCTGTGGATAAAAAAGTATTACAAAAGGCTTTATCTTATGTGGCTAAACGCTCTGCTGAAAATAATACCTATAACTACGTAACTTATACGTCCAATACCTCCGCAGGAGATTATTCAGGACGAACTGTTAAAAAAATTGCAAATAAAGAAATCATATATGGGTTATATGTATTAGCATTAGCCAATCAAGCAGATTATGCAAGTATGAATTATTACAAAAATCACCCTGAATTACTAAGTAAAGATATGAAATATCTACTTGCGGGGGCTTATGCACTCACTAATCAACGAAGCAGTATTCAATATCTTATTAGTGATAAATTTGAAACCCAAAAAACTGAAAAACAACTCTCTTATAACTTTGACTCTGATGTACGTGCAGATGCTATTATTTTATCTGTTTTAGCCGATATTAACCCCAATCATCCTGATATTCCTAAACTTATCCGTAGATTTGCAGAAGATAAAAACAACTTGTATTGGAATACACAAGAACGCGCTTTTATCTGTTTGGGAATAGGAAAAATTGCAAAAATTCAAGCAAATACAAATATTACAGCAACTATTAAAGACGGTTCTCAAACATATATTTTTACAGGTAAAGAGCTTTCTATTTCGCTTAAAACAAACACCGTAAAAATCACTACACAAGGTTCAGGTAGTTTATATTATTTTTGGAATACAGAAGGTATAAGCTATATCCCTCCAAGCGAAGTTGATGCAGGCTTACAAATCCGTAGAACATTCTATGACCGTACAGGCAAAGAAATTAAAACAAATACCTTTACACAAAATGATTTAATTATCTGTAAAGTTACTGTTTCTGCATTAGAAGGTAGACAAGTCCCTAATGTAGCTATATCTGAACTTTTACCCGCAGGTTTTGAGATAGAAAATACAAGGTTAAAAGATTTACCTAACTTAAAAATGGATTTAGGCAACGAACCTGATTACATGGATATTCGTGACGATAGATTACTTTTATACACAGACGCCACTAAAACCAAAACTTTCTTTTACATGGTCAGGGCAGTTACAATAGGTAATTTTATACTTCCGCCGATAGGTGCAGAAGCTATGTACGCTCCTGAATATCATTCCTATAACGGAAGCAAAAGAATTAAAATAGTACAAAATATAAATTCATAAAACAACATATAAAGCGGGAAGAACCCGCTTTTTTCATATTTGTTAGAAGATGAGAACTTTACAAAAAATATTATTTGTATATCATTGAATAATTTTCTAGTATTGCTGTACATTAAAAATCTAAAAACTATGAAGGAAAAACCTTATCAAGGCTATACGCTGGCTACCAAAGGACAACGTTTTTTAGTAGCTATCATCAACGGTATATTGTTAGGTATAGTTACTAACATCATTACTCAAGTATTAGGCACTTCTATAAATCCTTTAGATACTTTTGATTTCAATAAGTTGAATGATATACAAGAAATTGCACGCGACCCTACTAATATCCTAATCAATGCGGCTATTGCCATAGTACTGCATGCCTTGTATGGATATCTGTGTTACCCTAATTTCAAAGGAACACTTGGGCATAAAGCCTTAAACATAAAAGTTATCAATGCAGATAGAACAACATTAGATGCTAAACAAGGTGCTATACGTGAGTTACTCAAAATCGGACCGAGTGTTTTAACAAACATAGCACTCATAATAAGTGCAGGTTTGCAAGGTTTAATAGCCTTAGGGGCACTTATTTATTCTATATGGTTACTATGGGACGAGGATTATCAAAATTTATATGATAAAATAGCTAAAACTTACGTAGTAGTAGATAAAGAACCCATTATTACACAAGAGAATACCGAACAAAACTTTACCTCAGACACTATTTAGTAATCATCATAGGTAGAAATTATACCAAACAGACACTTTTAATATCCGTTTTTGTTTACTTTTGCGAGCTATGTTTTTTGCTTTATCCGAAGGAATATACACAGTAGGTTTAGATAAAAAATTTGTTCCCTTTGACAAAGAAAAAGACCGAATAGAAGACAGAAAAGGAACGTTACTGGTACATATTCAGCCTTTTGCAGTGTACGCACATCATGAATGGGTACTTATAGACGCTGGATTAGGATTTCATAAACAAAATGAATATCATATCCATAAGAATTTACAAAATAAAGGACTTTCTTATAGAGATATAAAAAAAGTACTGTTAAGCCATCTGCATTTTGACCATGCAAACGGCGCGGTATCTGATATAGGAGAAACCCTCTTTCCGAATGCAGAGTACTTTGTGCAAGCAGGAGAGTATTTTCATGCCGTATGTCAGATGAGTAAATCTTATAGAAAAGAAAATTTAGAGCATTTGTATAAAACAGGACAGCTACATTTACTTTCAGAAACTCACGGGAGTATATCGCCTTACATACATTATGAAGTATCAGGCGGACATACTCAGCATCATCAAGTATTTTGGGTTGAGAGTACAGAAAACGTATATTTTTATGGGGGAGATGTTTTACCCAGCGGAGGACAGATAAACCGTAAATTTATTGCTAAGTATGATTATGACGGTAAAAAATCTATGCAGGATAGAATAAAATATGCACAGCAAATTGCCTCCGAAGGTTTGACTGCATTGTTTTACCATTCAGACAGTTTACAAGGTGCTAAACTTCATAAATTTCACGATTATTTTGAGATAGAAGCAATGCCTGACCATGGCTAAATATGTTGAAAGAATAATGTAAAAATTGATATAAAAAAGAATAGAGTTATCATAGCATAGATAGAAAAGTATGTCTAAACAACTGTTGCCAAAAATAAAAATACGTATTTACTTGAACATAACACGTATTTCTTAACTGTTATCAACACAATAAAAGATAATTATTTTTTTTTTCTTGACTGGTTTTATTTTTTTTTTTATCTTTGTACAGCTTTTATAGATATAACTAAAAATAAAATCTTATGAAACAGTTATTCATTGTTATTCTTGTTCTTGTCGTATTGTCATGTAAGTCAATCTATGGTCAGGAAGCTATAAAAATTGACCCAAGGGTGTATTCACATTACACACCAGACCAAATTGAAGAGCTTAAAGCTAATCCTAAAAAGCTCAAGTGTGTAAATTTTCTCTATTCACAATCTTTTATTGTTAATAATAGAGAATGTTCAGGGTGTACGCCTATCAATCCTGAAACTTTTGATGTAGCAACTGTAGAAAATTACAGAAAACAAAGTCAGCGTGTAACCATAGGTGTAAGTCGTGAAGGACATACTGTTACTTTACTATCTCGTGATGAACTTCAAGCCATATATAATACATTCTAATATAATAAACGGAGGACAGATTATGAAAAAACTTATACTATCTTGCTTAATCTTGTTTTTAACTGGTATATGTACCAATGCACAAACCTATATTATGACGAATGGTACAGTAAGTACATGTTCAGGCCTTTTCTATGACTCTGGGGGCGCATCAGGCAACTATGCAAATAATGAGAATTTTACTTATACCATCTGTGCTACAGGCGGACAATGTGTAAGAGTAAGTTTTACTTCTTTTAACATAGAGAGCGGGTATGATTATTTATACATCTATAATGGTCCCAGTACTGCGTCTCCATTGATAGGCACTTATACAGGCACAACTAGTCCAGGCGTAATAACCTCTACAACAGGCTGTCTGACTTTTAGGTTCACATCTGATTATATCATTACGGCACCCGGTTGGACAGCAACTATAACTTGTGTTCCTTGTGGTAGTGGTCCTGTTACTGCAAGCAACTGCACAGATGCTGTGACTGTCTGTACTAATCTTACCTTTGCAGTAGACCCCAATGGTTTTGGTACTATAAATGAAATATGTCCCGCGGGTACTTGCGCTGCAAATCCAAACACAAATCCTGCAAGTAGCAATTATGGCTGTTTATTAGCAGGAGAACTAAATAGCACTTGGTTGCTCGTTACGATTACAGCCCCTGGAACTTTAGAATTTAGCTTTGGGGATAACACTACACCATATCCTCAGTCTGGCTGCTATGATTGGTCTATGTGGCCGTACTCCGCTACTGCTTGCTCGCAGATACTGGCAGGTACGCTTGCACCTATACGATGTAATTGGAATTCACCTTGTAATGGCGGAACAGGTATAGCTGCACCTGCCAATATTCCTCCCGGCGGCTGGGCTACTAACTTTGAACCCCCCCTCACTGTAACCACAGGACAACAGTTTGTTATCTGTTTCTCTAATTATAGTGGTCTGACAACTAACGTACCTTTGCGTTTCTTTGGTACAGCAGGTATAGCTTGTACTCTACCCATAGAGTTTCTCAATGCTTCGGCTATTCAGAAAGGAAAAGAAGGTAGAATTTTATGGAAAGCACCGAATAACACACAATACACTAAAACCTATCTTATAGAAAAACAAGTCAGTAACAATACATGGGAAGTGATTTCTAATGTTGCTTTTGTTAGTGGTCAAACTAGTTATGAAGCTACTGATAAAAAGCTTCATGTAGGTAACAATGTATATAGAATTACCCAAATTCATAAAGATGGCGGATATGGCTACGCTGAAACCATAGAGCTAAACGTCAGTGAACTTCCCGCTTTTACTTTCTATCCTAATCCTGTGGTAAATATACTAAATTTACAACTCAACACTACTCAAACTTATCGTGTAGCTATACTTAATACTGCGGGACAACTCATCTATAATAACACGGTGAATAATCTTAATGAGTTGCAGGTTGATATGAGTAAATTCTCAGCAGGTAACTATTGGTTGCGTGTCAATGAGGAGATAGTACCTTTTGTAAAACAATAAAGTAAAGTTTTTTTCTTAAAAAGAAAAAGCCGTTTTGCATTAGCTTAACGGCTTTTTTGATATAAAACAAAAATAAATAAAGAGGTCATTTATTTATGCAAATAACCTCTTTTTTGGAAATAATGCAGCCCTGTATATTTTATTTTAAGATACAGCTTTTACAATTTGGGCAAAAGCCTCTGCATGATGGACAGCAAGATAAGCTAATGCTTTGCGGTTGATAACAATATTTTTGGCATGCAATTTACCCATAAATACAGAGTAAGACATTCCGTGCATTCTCACAGCCGCATTGATTCGCTGAATCCAAAGGGCGCGAAAATCACGTTTTTTGAGTTTTCTGCCTTTGTATGAATGTTGCATGGCTTTTTCTACCGTATTTTTAGCTACGGTGTACACTTTGCTTCTAGCGCCCCAGTAACCGCGGGCGGCCTTCATGATTTTTTTTCTTCTCGCTTTTGATGCTACTGAATTTACTGAACGTGGCATAACTTATACTATTAAAGTTGAGTAACAAGTGGCTTGCGCACTTTGAACTTGTCGCTCAAAAATGGACTGCAAAATTAGATAAAAAATTTAAATTAACAACAAACGTTTAACTCTTTTTATATCCGCACTGCTTACTACTGAATCTTGGTTCAGATGACGCTTGCGTTTGGTAGCTTTTTTGGTCAGGATATGACGCATATACGCTTTTTTGCGTTTTACTTTTCCTGTTCCTGTAAGGGCGAAACGCTTTTTTGCCCCTGAATTTGTCTTTAACTTTGGCATATTGACTACAATATATAATTAAAACTTTATTTTTTGGTCTTGTTGGGAATAAGTATCATGAACATTCTTTTTCCTTCTAACTTAGGTTCCATCTCTACTTTGGCGTGTTCTCCCATAGCCTCTGCAAAACGTTTCAGCAAATCTTCTCCCCTGTTCTTGTACACAATACTTCTTCCATGAAAATGGACATAACATTTTACTTTATGCCCTTTTTGTATAAACTCTACAGCATGCTTGAGCTTAAAGTTAAAGTCATGGTCATCAGTATTAGGACCAAAACGAATTTCTTTAACCTCAACCACCTGTTGCTTTTTTTTAAGTTCTTTCTCCCGTTTTTTGAACTCATATTTGAGTTTTGAATAATCCGAGATTTTGCACACTGGCGGGTCTGCATTAGGCGCAATTTCAATCAGATCCAGGCCTTCCTGCTGGGCTAAATCCAAAGCCTCCTGAAGGGTCATAATCTGGTTTATACCTTCCGCCAATACCCGAACCGTAGGGGATTGAATTTCATCATTAATTTTATATAATTCTTTGTTTTTCTTAGAATTATTTTTTTTATTCTCTTCCAAGTATCTCCTTCTCTAAAATTGGACTGCAAAACTCTGAATTTTATTTCAAAAAAGCAAATACAAGAAAACAAAATTTTATTCCTTAAAGAATTATGCTTTATTTTGCTGTATGAAAACCGTAGATATTCAGGAAAAAATTGTAAAGTTAGCTCAGTTAATCAACGAGCATAATCATCGTTATTATGTGCAGAATGCACCTGTTATTTCAGATTTTGAGTTTGATGCTTTATTAAAAGAACTGACTGAACTAGAAGCAAAATATCCTGAATTTATTCTACCTGATTCTCCAACTCAAAGAGTAGGTGCGGATATAACCAAAAAATTTCCTACTATTGAACATGAAGTTCAAATGCTGAGTTTAGATAATAGTTATTCTATTCAAGAAATAAAAGAATTTGACGAAAGAATACAAAAAGGGCTGGAGAGCAAACATTATGAATATACCTGTGAACTTAAAATTGACGGCTTGGCTATTAGCATAGTATATGAAAAAGGCAAACTCAAATATGCTGCTACACGTGGAGATGGAAAAATAGGTGAAGTGGTAACCAATAATGTAAAAACAATTAAAACTATTCCCTTAAAATTACACGGTGATAATACTCCTGATTATGTAGAAATTCGGGGCGAGGTATACATAACTAAATCTAATTTTGAAAAAATCAATCAAAATAGAATAGAGATAGGAGAAGAACCGTATGCTAATCCCCGTAATTTTGCATCAGGAACACTAAAATTACAAGACCCACGCGAAGTTGCCAAAAGAAAATTGGATTTCTTTCCGTATTTTGTACGATTAAGAGAAAATGAAACCAAGTTAAGTATTAAAACTCAATATGAAAGTTTTGAGTGGCTGAAAAAATGGGGCTTCAAGGTTAATCCCAATATTGAACTGTGCAAAAACTTAACCGAAGTAGAAAAATATCTTACTCAATGGCAAACAAAACGCTATACTTTGGATTACGAAACTGATGGCGTAGTGGTTAAAATCAATGATTATGCACAACAAAGTATTTTGGGTAATACTTCAAAATTTCCACGATGGGCAATTGCTTACAAATATGCCGCAGAGCAAGTAGAAACAGTTTTACAGAGCGTTAGTTTTCAAGTAGGTAGAACAGGAATAATAACTCCTGTGGCTAATTTAAGCCCTGTTCAATTAGGGGGCACAGTAGTTAAACGAGCAACGTTACATAATGCCCAAGAAATAAAAAGATTAGATTTGCACGAGCAGGATACTGTATTTATTGAAAAGGGAGGAGAAATTATTCCCAAAGTTGTACGTGTAAATGTAGAGAAACGCAAAAAAACTGCACACCCTATTGTTTTTCTTACTCACTGTCCTGAATGTAATACACCTTTACAAGTCAGCGAAACAGGTATACATTATTATTGTCCTAATAGTTATCAGTGTCCCCCGCAGATTGTAGGCAGAATTGTTCATTTTGTACGCAGGAATGCTATGGATATTCAAGCTATTGGAGAAGAAAAAGTAGAACAGTTCTACAAAGCAGGACTTATCCGTACTCCCGCAGATTTATATAAAATAAAAATGGAAGATTTGCTGAAATTAGAACGCTTTGGTAAAAAATTAGCAGAAAACGTAATAAAAGGTATAGAACAAAGTAAAACTCAGCCTTTTGAACGGGTATTGTTTGCTTTGGGCATCCGTTATGTAGGCGAAACCGTAGCCATAAAATTAGCCCATCATTTCAAAGATATAGATAATCTGTTTAATGCCAAAGCGGAAGAAATCAGTCAGGTGTATGAAATCGGAGAAAAAATTGCGCAGTCTGTTACAGAAGCCGCTAAAAATCCGTATTATACTCAGCTTGTACAAGAACTCAAACAGGCAGGACTTCAATTCAAAACAGATGAAGATAAAATTCAAAATACATTGGTATCTAATAAATTACAAGGTTTAACTTTCTTAGCAACGGGAACTATGAAAAACTTTTCGCGCGAACAGATAGAAAAAACCATACGTGAAAACGGAGGAAAAGTAGCTTCATCAATTTCTAAAAATTTATCTTATCTGATTGTAGGCAACGAACCCGGTGAGTCCAAAATTAAAAAAGCTAAAGAACTCAATGTCAAAATGATTTCTGAAGAAGAGTTTATCAATATGTTAAAATAATAGCTATATTACATTTGGTTGGATAGGTGCATGTTTTATGCCATTATGGCAGTATATTATGACGCAGAAAAATATTCTGTTTGTATTACAATTGTTTAGAAATTTGACTGAAAAATACCCATAAAACATAAATTTTTTTTTATACTTTTGTTATCCTTTATCCCTATTATGAAATTACAAAGGAGAACATTTTTGAAGCAAGTTTTTATGGCTGGTACAGCTATCGCGGCAACAGGAAGCAACCTTTTACCTGGTTTTGCAAAAAACAATTCTGTAAAAATTACTATACTGCACACAAACGACGTCCATTCCCGTATAGAACCCTTTCCTATGGACGGTTCAAGGTCACAGGGTTTAGGCGGTTTTGCCCGTAGAGCTACACTTATCAAGCAAATTCGCGCTACTAACCCCAATGTATTGTTATTAGATGCAGGAGATATTATTCAAGGAACACCGTATTTTAATTTTTATGGTGGAGAATTAGAAATAAAACTGATGAATAAATTAGGTTATGACGCATGCACTATTGGCAATCATGACTTTGACGGAGGAATAGAAGGTTTAGATAAAATGATTAGATTAGCAAATTTTCCTTTTTTATGTGCTAATTATGATTTTCAACACAATATCATAAATGGTAAAGTAAAACCGTACAAAGTATTTGTAAAACAAGGAATAAGAATTGGTGTCTTCGGCATAGGTATTCAATTAGACGGATTAGTTGCGGATAAAATGTACGCAAAAACTATTTACCTTGACCCTATCAAAAAAGCTAATGAAACCGCAAAAATTTTACGTGAAAAAGAAAAATGTAGTTTAGTAATATGTTTATCTCATCTCGGAAATTTTCCCCGCATAGATAATGAAACTTGTGACCCTTACTTAGCCAAGCATACCAGTGGTATAGATTTGATTATCGGAGCGCATACACATACTTTTATGGACAAACCTGCTGTTTACAAAAATACAAATGGAGATGAAGTATTAGTTTTTCAAGTAGGCTGGGCGGGTATCAACTTGGGCAGAGTAGATTTTGAAATGGACAGTTTGGGAAAAAAACAATCTCATACTGCTAGCGTACTTCAAATCAATGACACTGTTACCCAAACACAAATTTAAGTATCTGATACTATTTTTTTGATTTTATTACTATTTTTTTTATTTTTCTTTTTAATTACCCCCTAATCATTAAACTATGACCTCAGACATCATGGAAAAAGATATTCTACTAAATCATGCAACAGAAGCATGGAATGCCTGTCTTGAAATTATCAAAAATAAAGTTACAGAAAAAGGTTTTGATACCTGGTTTCTGCCCGTCAGACCGTTGGCATTGGAAAACGATGTACTTCGCCTGTTGCTTCCCAATCAGGCATGTTATGAGCAATTAGAGGGTCATTACGTGGATATTCTTGCAGAAGCCCTTACCACAGTTATTGGTGAGAATGCCCAGTTAGAATATCAAATCAGTCAGAAAATTAGTATGGACAGCACCCCTGCCAAACAGGAACCCGTAAAACCTTTTATCAGACAAACTTTTGACAGTAATCTCAATGAAGAATATACGTTTGACAATTTTGTTGAGGGGGACTGTAATCGTATGAGTAAGGCGGCAGCTATATCTATTGCAGAACGTCCTGGAATAGTATATAATCCTTTACTTGTTTTTGGTGATGTAGGCCTGGGAAAAACACATCTGGTGCAGGCTATTGGTAACCACGTAAAAGCAAAATACCCCGAAAAAAATGTATATTATATCTCTTCTGAAAAATTTATTGGTCAGTTTGTTGATGCTATACGCGAAAATGCTGTACAGAATTTTAATAAATTTTATCAGCAGATAGACGTACTGATTGTAGATGACGTACAGTTTTTTAGCGGAAAGGAAAAAACACAGGAAAATTTCTTTCATATCTTTAATGGATTGTATATCAATAAAAAAGCGATAATTCTTACTTCGGACTGTCCCCCAAAAGACTTAAAGGGTCTAGAAGAGCGTCTAGTTTCACGTTTTAGCTCTGGACTTACCGTAGATGTTCAATTACCTGATTATGAAACTCGTTTAGCAATTTTAGAACGCAAAATTGCCGTTGGGAATGATGTAGTACCCAGTGAAGTGTTGCAGTATATTGCCCAGAATGTAGCTACCAATATCCGTGAATTGGAAGGCTGTTTAGTTTCTCTGCTTGCACGTAGTTCACTTGAAAAACGCACTATTGACCTAGCGTTAGCAAAAGAAGTGCTGACCAATATTATGCGAAACAAGCCAAAGGAAGCCAGTATTGAAACTATACAGATTGTGGTAGCCCAGCATTTTGATTTAAGCATAGATGACCTGAACGGGTCTTCGCGAAAAAAAGATATTGCTTTGGCACGTCAGGTGGCTATGTACCTGTGTAAAAAACTCACCCAAAACTCCTATAAAAT
Organism: uncultured Bacteroidia bacterium; assembly: GCA_938028625.1. Taxonomy (GTDB): domain Bacteria; phylum Bacteroidota; class Bacteroidia; order JANWVE01; family JANWVE01; genus JANWVE01. The sequence continues at coordinate 41,964 of CALIZB010000089.1, forward strand.
TATTGGAAACAAATTTGGTAACCGTGACCACAGTACAGTTGTTCATGCCTTTCAGACTATAGACAATCTTCTAAAAAATGATAAAAAACTAAAAGAAACTCTTAGTCTGATAGAATTTCAAATTGGGCAGAAATGAGCAATAGCAAGCTAGCACATACTGTTTCCTTTCTTACTCTACCTCTCTGGATACCTCTCTATATCAGCGTAAACTTTAAGGATACAGAGAATATTCTCTGGGCATCAGCGTCTTGTACCCTACTGCTGATAATCATATTATTCTATAAAAGTATAGGTTTGCTTACTTCCCTGCACATGCCTACCCGTGCAGAAAGGTTATTACCATTAGCTAGCAGCATTGTTATTTACCTTATATTTACAGTCCTTTGTTATTTTTATGCAAAAAGTATGTACTTCGTGTATTTACTCGCTTTGATTGTAGTTCTTGGACTGTATACTGTTAATTTATGGGATAAAGTCAGTATACATGTTGCAGGAATAACCGCAGGGGTATGTTATACAGCGCAGTTTTATTCATGGCACGCTTTAAATGTAATTATTGGAATATTACTTATCCTGACGGTTATTTGGGCAAGACTGTATCTCAAAGCCCACACAATAAAACAAATTATTGCAGGTTTTTTGATAGGTATAACAAGTTATATCATCAATTTAATTTTTACATTGTAAGTTGTTGTATAAGTATTAACTAAAAAATAGCTTTTAATTGTAGAAACAAAAATTTGTTTGTAGTATTAAATATATGTTTGTAAATTTGCGTCCCAATTTGTAAAGTATATGAGTAAGAGAACCTATCAGCCGCACAATCGCAAAAGAAAAAACAAGCATGGATTCAGAGAGCGTATGGCAGACCGTAATGGCAGAAAAGTACTAAAAGCCCGCAGAGCAAAAGGTCGTCATAAACTTACTGTAAGCAGTGAACACAGACACAAGCACTAATTCCCTGCATTTATTATTAAAATACTGCCATAATATAAAGTAAAAGTGTTGTATTATGGCTTTGTTTTTTGTCTGTTCTACTGTCAAATTTTTACTTTTGTGTAATGGTTAAGGTCTTACCCGCTTTTATTACTGCCCTTAATGCTTGTTGTGGGCTACTTGCTATATACATCAACCACCCTGTTTACAGCAGTATAGCTATTCTTTTTGGAGGATTTTGTGATGTATTAGACGGAGCGGTGGCAAGGTGGCTGAATGCACAGTCCCAAACAGGCAAGGAATTAGACTCCCTCGCAGATGCGGTTACTTTTGGTATTGCTCCTGCTTTTTTATTGTATCATCATACTTTTGTGTACAACAGTGAAAACGTGTATATCAGTCTTTCTGCCTGTGTGGCTTTATCTCTATTTGCCCTTATAAGGTTAGCCATTTTTAATACCGATACGCGTCAGAAAGACGTTTTTATAGGATTGCCCACGCCCGCAATGGCTATATTTTTCATTGGAATTGTTACTTATTATCACTTTCAGAATGATTGGCTTACTGAAAAAAGCATTATGCGTTTTTTACTGTCTTTACCTTTCTTTTTTGCACTACTTATGGTATCACCTATAAAAATGCTCTCTTTCAAAAAAATAAATATCTATCTTATTGCTATACTCATAGCAAGCCCTGTTTTTTTGTATAGCTTCAAATGGGCAGGCTTTTCCGTAATTATAGTAGCCTATATCTTGCTTTCTTGCCTTAAAATGGTTACGGATACTTTTAAGAAAGAGTAATACGTTGAATTTTTCTTCTTTTTATGAAACATTATTCTTTGAAAATTGAAAATGGTTTTTTAACTTTGTCTTATGAAAACATTATTACTTATAGTTACATATCTTACCTGTTCTTGTGTTATTTTTGCACAAAATACCGTCAAATGGCAAAATAAAGGTTTTGAGTAAAAAAAGAAATCGCTTTGGTCGTTTATGAAGTAAAAACAACAGTTATTTTTATCAAGTAATTACTTTATATCACTTACGTTCAAAAATTCAAATATTTCTCTTAACAAGAAATGACTAATATCAAAAATCTTGTCTATTCCTTTAATGCTAAAAATAGGATTTATTCCTTGTATTACATTCGTACAAAATAAACTCTCTGCTTTCTTTACATCATTTATACTTAATGCTATCTCTTTTACCTTAAAATGTTTGAGAATTATTTTTCTCATAACCCCGTCCAAACAGCCAGAAGAGAGAGGAGAAGTATAGAGTTCATTATCTACAATATAAAAAATATTGCTGTGTGTGGTTTCTGCAAGTTCCTGTCGTGTATTGAGTAAAATAGCATCTTGTAGATTGTTTTTTTGTGCATATATACCTGCGAGTATGTATGGTAAGCGGTTCAGCGTTTTGAGCGGAGATAACACAGAATACTGTAAAGCAACATCAGGATAAACAATAACCTCTTTCGCATGTAGTTCATAGGTATCAGGTAAGGTTTCTGCACAAAAAATAAAGGTTTTTACATCATTTGAAGTAGGTAGAACTGCTCCCGTTTCTTCTGCTCTGTATACCTGAATTTTAATTTTTACATTATTTTTCACCTTGTTTCGTTCTACTAAATCCAAAATAAGGTTTTGTAACAAAGTTTTGTTATTCAAAATACCATCAGCAGGGTTAAGATGCAGTACTTGTATTCCTTTTTGCAAGCGTTCAAAATGAAAATCCCAATAGCATATTTTTTTGTTTTTCACTCGGAGCGTTTCAAAAATGCCATCTGCATAATTTACATTTCGGGATAGCACTGTGAATACAGGAGTATTCAAAGGAATATATTCGCCATTGTACCAAAAAACAGCCATAACTATACTCTCGGAATAGCAAATTTAGCTCCGTTACGCTGTACAATATCTGCTATTTTGAGTAAAATATCTTCATGGCTTATTGTTCCGTATGCATACTCTGTATTGATAAGATAGTAAATAACTTGCATTTCAAAGCCAAATTGCCCAAAATCATGTAAATGAACATACATTTCAGTATCCAGACGCTCATCTTGTTTAAGCATTTCTAAAATCTGTTCTTTGATAGCTTTAATTTGTGCAGGAGTAGTGTCGTATTGTAAGCGAAGCGTATAAAATCCTCTTCTCTGAGTTCTTTTTGTGAAGTTAATCACTTCAACACTAGTTAAAGAACGATTGGGAACTATGGAAAGCGTTCTGTCTAATCCACGTATTTTAGTGCTTCTAAATCCAATTTGTTCTACAAAACCTTCACTAGTGCCATATTTTACAAAATCGCCTACCTGAAAAGGTTTATCTAATATAATCACTAATGAACTGATAAAATTGCCTATGGTTTCCTGCGCTCCTAATGCAATCGCAATACCACCAATTCCTACACCTGTAACAATATTTGATACATTAAGATGATATACATTCCCTAATAAAAAAATAATCATGAATGTATATATAACAACTTTACTGAATTGATAGAGTAAAGGTACAATTTGGTCATCACTTCGGGACTCTGTTTTTTGTACATTAAATTGTATAATGTAGGTAATAGCTTTAATTACAGCAGATACTCCCCGAGCAATACTAATAACAAACAAAGTTTTAATGACATAACCTACTATTTCAAAAAAACCAATGTGCTGTTTATAGAATTTTTCACCTTTGGCATTCGTAAGCCATTCTCCACCTGCTTTCCATGCTTCGGGAATATCGTAAATATGATAGCATAACCACAAGCCCAGAAAGAAAATGAGATAATAAATAGGTCTGCGGGTAATGCTGTCTATTTCTTCGTCATTAATTGCATAACCTTTTTTAGACAAATAGGACTCAAAAAGTTTTTTAATAGTGGTCGCAATAGGTCTGCGTAAAAACAAAGAAAGTAACAAAACTAAGCCAATTAAACAATAATTAGCAACTGTATTATCCCAATAGGTTTTTTGAAAAAAAGCAATAATCTGCTTCATATTTGCAAAAGTATGAAAAATTAGTGTGATTTAACGGTTAGAAACTTGTAATTTTGCACGTATGCAAACCATTAGTGCGGATTATATCTATGTAGGTAACGGCGAAGTCCTTAAAAATTATGCTATTCAGTTTGATGAAAAAGGAGTAATTAAAGCCGTGTTAAGCCCAAAAGAATACGCAGAAAAAAATATACAACCCGTGCATTATCCAGGGGCGTTGTGTCCAGGTTTTATCAATGCACACTGTCATTTAGAACTTTCTCACCTTAAAGGAAAAATTCGCAAGCACTTGGGGGTCAATGCTTTTATAGACGCACTTATTCCTTTACAAAATTACGTACCTTCTGAACAAGAAATAGCACAGGCTATTGTTGATATGGCAAAACAAGGTATAGTAGCCGTAGGCGATATCAGTAATACCAAACATACGTTTAGAATTAAGGAAAAACTCAGTCAAATTCATATTCATACTTTCATAGAGTCTTTTGGCTTACACCCTGATAAAGCACAGGAAAAGTTTTTTGAAGCCTTAACTTTGTTTCATGAACTTAAATCACAGCATAAAAGTCTTACGCCACACGCTCCATATTCTGTAAGCAAATCTTTACTTAAAGAACTTTTAGGTTATTCTTGCGAAGAACGTCATATTTTATCTTATCACCTGTTAGAAAGCGATACAGAACGACAACTGTTTGAAAAAAAACAAGGTAAAATGTATGAAAGGCTATTAGAATGGTTTGGCAACATGGATTTTTTTGAACCTGATACTCAAAATCCTGTTGATGAATGGATAGCCCATTTTCCTTTTGACCCCGCTTTTCCGAAAAGTATGATGCACATTCTCTTCGTCCACAATACTTTCCTTAACGAAACAGAACTCAAAAAGCTCATGGAACACTTTGCAAAATCTTATTTTGTATTTTGTCCTAATGCCAATTTATACATAGAAAACCATCTTCCTGATGTAGATATGTTTATCAGAAACAAGGTAAAAATTTGTCTGGGTACAGATAGTCTTGCCAGCAATGACCAGCTCAGCATTCTTGCAGAAATGCAGACTTTGTACAAACACTTTCCACATTTAGATTTGAATATGCTGATTTCATGGGCTACGCTCAATGGTGCAGAAGCCTTATACATTGATGATAAGTATGGAAGTATTGCAGTTAATAAACAACCAGGAATACTATGGTTAAAAAATACAACGACACATTTAAATGAGAGTACATCAGTAAGCAGGATTATTTAAATTGAGTGCTTCGGCATGGTCATTGAATAGGCGCAGCCATACCAAAATGACTGTGTTTAACATAACTTACCACTTCCAGCGTACTCCTGCATAAATAATTCTACCTACAATAGGTGCATATATGATTGTACTATCAAAGTACATAGAATAAGGGTTTTCTGCACTTATGATAGGATTAGACTGACGCACATTAAGCAAGTTCTCTCCTCCCAAATATATCTCCCAATGTTTTTTAGAAATAAACTGTGCTTGTGCTAATAAAATAAAATAATTAGGTGAGTACTTTGGTCTTTGATAAAACACAGGATTAGATTGTGTATTAGGCAATCTTTGCCTGCCATGATATTGCAAAGTAGCATCAAATTGCCATTTTTCATTGTTTGTAAGATAAGACAGTGTAGCCAAACCTCTATGTTTAGACACAAAAGGTCTGTCCATAAGTCTGCTTTGCAAAGTGATTTTTACATCATAGTACTTGTAAGCCAATTTTGCAGTAAGATTCTTTACAAGTTCATATTCTAATTCAGTCTGCGTATAAAAAGAGTATGATTTGCCATTAAGATTATAGAAAAAAATAGCTTGCGGACTTGCATCATAATCTTCTACTACTTGCTGTATGAATGAAGTATAAAAACCTTCTGCTGAAAGACGCCCTTTTCTACCCAATAAAGTAAATTTTTGGTCTATAATACTACCAAAATTCCAACCTATCTCAGGCTTTAAATTTTCTTGCAATATCCAAACTCTGTTACTGGCTAAACTGGCAAAATTTTCTGTAATGATATTAGCTATTCTTGTGCCTTTTCCTACTACGGTTCTCAATGTGGTAGAGGGTGTTATCGTCCATTTTGTATGTAAACGTGGTGTAAGTATCCAACCAAAGAGATTATGATAATCTGTTCTTAAACCTGTAAGAATAACGTGTTTTTCACGTATCTTCCAGGTATGTTCTGCCATAAGTCCTATTGTGTGTTCTAAACGAGAATATAAAAGATAAGCATTTGCTTCATAATTGTGTTCATAACGATATTGAGAAGAGAGTTTAAGAATATGATTTTTATGGATAGGTTCTTCAAATATAGCTTGAAAATTAGCTAAATTCTGCATTCCTGAATAGGTGTATAGGCCAAACTTAGCCTTTTGCTGATGGTATATTCCTGAATATAACAATCCTAATGAACGCCCTAATTTTTCATATATTTTGCCTGCTTTAATGAAATAATCTATTCTTTTATTGTAAATATCCACATGGTACATATCCCCGTGATGGTCATCTGTATGTATTTGCCCACTTTTGCGATACTCATAACCTCCGCGTACGCCTGCCCTGACTTCCCAACTTAAATTAGGTTTGTATACCCATCTTTGCATGCCTGTAATTCGTTGGTTCATGCTCATATCCATAAAACCATCTTGATTTTGGTCTATATCTTTATTCATAGTACTGCCGTGTATAAGTGTCATAGCACTTAATTTTTTATACAGGGTATATTTTGCATTAGCATTGAGTTCACTTCGGGAAAGATGATTGATATATCCGTTAAGATAAAGTTTGTCTTCTGTAAATTCAGGGTCTTGAAAATTAAGGTTAAGTTGTCCTGTAATGCTTTCATATCCTTGCAAAACCGAACCTGTTCCTTTACTGATATGTATATTTTTTACCCAAGTAGCAGGAATGTCCGCAAAGCCTGAAAACAAGTTTAATCCGCGTATAAGAGGTAAATTTTCTATGGTAGAGAGGGCATATTTACCTGATAGTCCTAGCATGTTAATTTGTCTTATTCCTGAAACTGCATCAGAAAAAGACGCATCTATGGAGGGATTGGTTTCAAAACTTTCAGATACATTACAACAAGCGGCACGCCTGAATTCTTTTTCCGTAATAACTTCATTACGAACAGGTAAAGTGCCAATTAAAGTAGGGTCTTGTTTTTCAATAACAGTTATTTCCTTTAACTGAACAGGTTTAAGGACTATATTCACTTTTTCAGGCAAGGGTTTTTTAGTAAATATCAAAGTATCCGCAAGGTATCCTGTTTGTGCGGTTATAATTCCCAAGGGAAATTCAGTATTTTCAGGTACAGAGAGATAAAATGCTCCCGTACTGTCTGTTTCAGTATGGTATTGTGTAGCCGAAGCTATCCATATTGTAGCATATTTTACAGGGTTTTGATGTATGTCTTTTACTGTACCCTGCAATTTTTGTTGTGCATTTGTATATAGAGCGCACAAAATAAGGTTAAAAAATATAAAAATGTTTTTCTTCATAGACTATGAATATGTTTTTACGTGAAAAAAAGTATAAAATGAGGTTAAGAACAAAAACAAGCCATCTGGAATTGTTCTATATTCATAGTCTTAAAGGAAAGTACTCTATAAGCGGTACTTCCAATGAAGGAGATTTGGAGATAGTATTTTTTTTGTTGTTTTTACACACAGGAGCAGGTATGCCTGCTATGTAGCGGTGGAAGGTAGTTATGGTACAGGGAGCCTCTTTTTTGATATTTTTTGGTGCTTCTGCTATATACTTCTGATGATTTTGCTTAATCTGGTAAGTTAATTTACAACAATCACTTGGAGCAAAATACTCACCATAGCAATTATTAGGTTCTTTTTTAGGAGAGTTTGATTTTTGTTTTTTATCTTGCTTTTTTTCGCAACATGATTTTTTAGCACTGCTGTCTTTTTTCTTATGCTTACAAGAGTCTTTGTAAAACAAAACGCTTGTTGTAGATGTATTTTTTGAAGCACAGAAGTGTACAAACAAAGGAATACCTATATTGTACAGTATAAAAGTGCACAATAACAATGGTAATACCCATTTATGTTTTTTTGTTTGCACTCGTGCAAAGTTAAGTCAAATAAAAATATAATCCAAGTATTTTTGAAAAAAATTGTTATGGTTCTTACTGTTATTGTAAAAACGGGTTAAATTGTTTTTCCTCTCCGATAGTAGTAGGTTCACCATGTCCGCTATACACTATGGTTTGGTCGGGTAGAGGAAGCAGTTTTTCAGTTATACTTTGTATAAGAGTATGGTAATTTCCACCAGGTAAATCATATCTGCCTATACTTCCTCTAAAAAGTACATCTCCGCTGATAATCTGTTGACTTTCTGCATGATAAAAACAAACACTACCTGCTGAATGTCCAGGTGTAAATAAAATCTTTAAAGTTGTTTTGCTGAAAGTAATAGTATTTTTTTCATCAATAAATTTATCGGGAAAAGGAGAGCTAAAAGGTGGAAAGCCAAACATAGGTGCGTACATGGGTAATTTATACAAATTGTCCATTTCTTTCTCGTGTGCGTAAAAAGGAATTTTGAAGGTGTTTTTTACCCATTGATTTCCAAATACATGGTCAATATGGCAATGGGTATTGAGTAATAAAACAGGGTTCAATTGATTATTTTGAATAAAATCCATGAGGATATTCTGTTCATAGTAATTACTGCATCCTGGGTCAATGATAACACAATCTTTACTATAATTATCCGTGAGAATATAAGTATTTTCAGAAAACAAATTAAAAGTAAACTGATGTACGTTCATAACACAAAATTATACAAAAAGGCATGAATCAGGTTATTTTTTCAAATTTCCCGGTTTTAGAGAGTTTACAACATCTCATATACTCATGTTTGTTCTCTGTAATGGTAATATCTTTGTAATCTATGAGTATATAACCATTTTTAATATAGCTTCTCTGGTATTCTGTATAGGAATTGGATTTAGGATTTACGTCATATTTGCTATGGACAAGAATTTTATCTGTCAATATCATTTTTTTGTTCATACAATACATATAGGTATAGGTGTATCCGGGTTCGCTTGGGTTCTGCTGAAAAAAACTCACTTTGAACAACCAAAAATTCTGATACGCTAAATACCGCCAATGTGTTAGTACAGAAGTATTGGGTTCAATTTTAGTATTTGGAAACAGCATCTCAAAATCAGAAGATAGCATATTTACCGCAGATACATCTAAATCAGAATTTAAGGTAGAAATAACAGGAATTTTTTCCAGGATAACCTTATTAGATTTTTGCAGTGATTTTTGTGTAGAACATGCTATTTGAGAAGTAGATAGTGAAAGTATTAGAAAAACAATCAAAAGTATTCCAGATACAACAGTATAAAGCAGTAAGTTTTTGCGCATTATATTTTTCATAGAAAATTATGCTAACAAATGTGTGGAAAAGTTTTGAAAACAAAGCATATCATTTTTGTGAAAGTGCTGTATTAGTATACAAACACTATTTTATATTTTACGGACTATATCTGTAAAAAACTTATTTTTGCATCATGGCATCGGTCAACTCTCCTTTCAGACGTTTTATTAAGCCAATTTTATTTAAATTACTTGGCAAACGGCTGTACAAACATTTTCAATATCTTGGTAAGCTCAAAGACATCAAACAACGTCTTGTGGAAGAACCTGAGATTGAACTCCTTCCTTACTTTATCCATGAACAGGACGAAGTATTAGATATAGGTGCTAATTATGCTTACTATACAGAGAGAATGGCTAACCTTTGTAAGAAAGGCAAGGTATATGCGTTTGAACCAATTCCTTTTACAGCTGAAGTTGCCCAAAAAATTATAAGAAAGCTAAAATTAGAAAATGTTGTATTTTATCAGAAAGGTGTGAGCAATAAAACAGAAACTATACAGTTTAGCGTCCCTAAATTAGATTTTGGGGCTATCAGTGCAGGACAAGCGCATATTAGCACACGGAATAATGAACTTGTCAAAGACTCTGATCTTCATATATCTGATAATTATGAAACTTTTGATTGCGAAGTAGTGGATATTGATACTTTTTTACTCCCTGCGCTTAAAAACCTTACTTTTGTAAAAATAGACATAGAAGGGGCAGAATACTTTGCATTACAAGGCATGCGTCAAACCCTTTTACAGTTCAAGCCTATTATCCTCATAGAAATTGTGCCTATTTTTCTTAAAAGTTTTAACGTTTTTGTGCAAGAATTTCAAGATTATATTGAAAAAGAACTCGGATACATCATTTTTGAATACGATAAACCTAAACAAAAACTCCTTCAAATTACAGGAAAACCAGTTGAAAAAGAAAAAAACCATATTCTTATCCACACAGAAAAAGTAAAACATTTCTCTCATTTAATTGCATAACGTATGAATACAGCAAATACTTATATTCATAAAATAGCTGATATTTTTAAGAATACTTCTGACAGGTATGCCGCCCATAAAGCTATTCAGCCAATTATGGCAGAAATGGTACAAAACAGAGAGGTACTATATGATATTATTCGCAAAAACCTTTCTGAGGAGAGTTTTATTCATAAAATACGTCATTATCCTACGCTTTCTATGCACATCTATAATGATGAAAATATAGATATGAATGCCCATATTTTTATGCCTTTACCTGACGGAAACACTGATATTACTTTTCAGAGTATACATCATCATGGTAATTTGTTGTTAACTACTGCCGCCGCATTCGGAGTAGGGTACGAAAGCATTTTATTCAAAAAAGGCTTTATACTGGATAAAAACACACAAATTGTACAGATGGAGATAGAA
>CALIZB010000090.1 GCA_938028625.1 uncultured Bacteroidia bacterium
CGGTGGTGCAGAAATAGTAAACGAACTATTAAAAAACGACTTAATAGACGAGATGATAATCTCGGTAATTCCAATATTAGTTGGTAACGGAACAAGACTTTTTAAAGACAATAGACCCGAACAAAAGCTGAAACTTGTAAACGTAAAAACATTTGACACAGGACTAACTCAACTTCATTACAAACGTGCAGACTACTAACAACAAAGCGGACGAAGGACAAGAAGCCCAGCTGCTAACAGCGGTTTGCCGCAAGCGGGGGTTCAGTGCTTCGGTTGACAATTTTTTCGTATAATTGAAGTTAGGTTTTCAAATCAAAGGCAGTGCGTAAAAGCCCCACCTTCGGTAAGCCGCAACATTGGCTGATATTTTAAGAAAACAAAAACCTAAAAAAGCGTAACTTTGTAAAAATACTCTAAACTTGAAATGATGAATATAGAAACGCCAAGAAACGGACAAAATAAAATCGGGATTATAACCCTTAATGATTTACAAAAAATTGACAATCAAAGTTTTGTAAATAAAGTAATTTGTGGCGATACCATTGAGGTAATGAAAAAAATGCCCGAGAATTCAGTGCATTTGATTATTACATCGCCTCCTTACAACGTAGGTATTCCGTATGAAAACCATAATGACCTTTTGCCATACAAGCAATATTTAGAATTTTTAGAAAATACCTGGCTTGAATGTTATAGAATTTTGGTACAAGGTGGTAGAATTTGCATAAATGTACCAAGTGTAACTGCAGATGGTGAATATCAACCCCTTTTTTGTGATGTGGTTAATCAAATGAGAAAACTCGGTTATATTATGCGGGGAGATATTTTGTGGTATAAACAAAGTATTTCAAAACGAACAGCATGGGGAAGTTGGAAAAGTCCGAGTAACCCTTATGTTGTACAACCATACGAATTTATACTAGTATTTTCTAAAAAAAGCAGAAAATTGGAAGGTGATAAAAACAAAATTGATATTACCAAAGAAGAGTTTATAGAATTTTCTAACTCTTTTTGGGCAATAAAGCCACAAACCCAGCCCAAAGGACACCCAGCTCCCTTTCCAGAGGAGTTAGTTTACAGGTTGATTAAATTTTATTCTTATCAAGAGAATGTTGTTTTAGACCCTTTTGCGGGAAGCGGAACTGTTGGTGTCGTAGCCTTAAAAACCAATAGAAAGTTCATTTGTATAGACAAATCGTTAAAATATTGTGAACTTGCACAAAACCACATAGAAAACCATTTACATAATTTATTTTCAAATGTTTAATCACTTAGCTTTTATTCAGAAGATTTTAGATGAGCCCATAAGAAGAGAAGGTTCTATAAAAGTCGGCATTAATCTGAACAATTATTTATCTTTTGAAGATGCTAACAATTATGCAAAAAACTATGTTGATAGTTTTGCGAAACGCAACTTGAAAGATACAGCAAGACAAGAAAAGTCAAGCAAAGATAGTGTTCTAGGCAGATTAGTAGAGGAAGTCATTATTTATTTGCTTGACAACTATTTTAAGCAAAACAACTTTAACTACTTGATAACCAATAATAAAACAGAAAACAAAACTATTCAAAAGTTGGTAAATTCTCTGCGTATTCAAAGAACTTTGACGAAACACGAAAAACATTTTGATAGCGATATTTTGATTTACAATCAAGATACTTTCGAGGAAACTCAGCGTGTTTTTATTTTATCTGCAAAAGGTACAACAAGAGAAAGAATAGGACAATTTTTGTCGCATTTGTTCCTAATGGACAAAGACGTTTTAAACGCAAAGTATGGCAAAGACAAGTACGAAGTTATTTTCACCAATGAAAATATTTCACTAAAATACGCTTTTGTTACACTCGACTGGGCAGAACAAAAAGACTTTGTAAAATATACAAAAAATGGTAAATTAAGGGACACTTTAAAGAGTACAGAAGTTCAACTTGTTTTAGATGACGTAAAATTGGGAGGCGGAATTTACGTACTGAACAATCTAGAAAATATAGATGGAGTAGGAAATTTTGCTAGCTTAGTTGGCAGAATTTGCGACTACTTAAAATAAAGGACAGTGCAAGAAAAAGCAAAAATGGCAGGTATCATTATGTTTGCGAAAAGGTGATATACACTGAGCTTGCCGAAGTGCGGGGGCTAATGTGCATAATTTAGGCTTTTGTACTTCCTATTAACTTTGTGCGTAAGGCAAGTATAGTACTATTAACCTCACCCTTCGCAAACATCTTTCCGTTACCAGCAAGCGTAAAGAACCAACACGACCACCAACAGATGACCAAAACTCGGGAGGAGACAATTTCGCTATAACTTGACACAAACCGACTTGACTTTGCCAACACTCAAGTCGACTTATAGGATTTAAAAATTTTCTCACCGCAAATGCGAAGCGATTCACGAACTCCCTTGAAATAAAAAACATCGAGATTAGTTTTGCCTACGCACCATAACAAGAATAAAAAAATGAACTGTGAAGCAATCACAAAAACCGATGAAAAAAAAAATATAAAGTGACTAATTTGTAACTTTGCAAGGATGAAAATATTAATAATAGAAGACGATTTAAGAGTATCTGAACTCATACAAAGAGCCTTGCAAGAACAGGGTTATACTCCAACTTTGGCGTATGACGGACTTTCAGGTAAAAAATTAGTACAACAAAATGACTACGACCTGATTATTACTGATATCATTTTACCGAAAATGGACGGGCTTGACTTATGCAAATTTATTCGGCAAACCAAACCTGACACCCCAATTATTATGCTCACAGCTCTTGGGACAACTGACGACAAGGTGGAGGGCTTTGATGCAGGAGCAGACGACTATCTGGTAAAACCCTTCGAAATGCGGGAACTTTTAGTTCGTATCCGTGCTTTGCTTAAAAGAAATAACAAAACAACAAACAGCAGTGGCAATATATTAAAGTATGCCGACCTTGAAATGAATTTGCATACAAAAATTGTAAAAAAACAGAGTTGAAATTAACTTGAAACCAAAAGAATATAATCTTCTGGAATATATCCTTCGTAGTCCTGAAAGAGTTTTAGCAAGAGTAGAAATTTGAGAAAAAGTTTAGGACACTATTTTCTTATAGGTATCAATTTTATTGATATTTACATTAAATATTTAAGAAATAAAAATGAAAATAAATATGACAATAAAAACATTCATAAAAAATCAGGAATAGGATTTATATTTTAAGTGGAATTTTGATTTATTAATGTGGATTTTGGAATTTAAAAAGAATAAAAAAACTGTATAAGGGAGCTTTAAAAAGTAGAACAAAACAATTTGCACTTTGGATTACAAGACCGGTTGAAGAATTATTGAATACATAAACAGGAAATGTAATTGGCAAACCGATAATCCGATCAAGAACTTTAGTTGCAGCAAATTATCGGGCTTCTTGCAGGGCAAGAAGTACAGCCGACTTTATTTCAAAAATTTCAATCGTTGAAGAAGAAGCAGATGAAACTTTATGTTGGTTGGAATTGATAGTTGAAAGTGGCCTAATAAAACAAGATGGAGTACAATAATTAATAAAAGAAGCCGATGAACTAACAGCCATATTTACTACATTAAGGAAAACAGCCAAAGGAAATAATCCGAAATCAAAAATATAAAGTAAAAAAACAATAACATTCACTGATAAAGGTATTGGTATTTCAGAAGATGATTTAGAAAACATCTTTACTCCATTTTATCGTG
>CALIZB010000091.1 GCA_938028625.1 uncultured Bacteroidia bacterium
TACTTGGTTTTGGATTAGTTAATGTAAAAACTTCCTTCAAGATGAACGGACCTAGCTATCGGGGCGAATTAAGCATACAAGACTCTACATGGGGGCTTTTTGCCAAAGGCTTTGTAGATAAACGCAAAGATACTTTACCTATCTATGACCTTAAAGGGCATATTCATAGATTAGACCTTAAACGTTTCAAAGTAACTGCTCACCCCTTTCTAATAACCACAGATTTTGCCCTCAAAGGTCAGGGAGATAATGAAAATAATCTTAAAACCAACCTTTATTTAGATAAAACTGTACTTGAACAACAAAAACGAACCCTAAATTTTGAAGGTAAAAGCCATTTAACCCTGGACTACAAAAAAATAGACTCAAATATTGTAGAACGAGATTTGAACCTATACACTCCTTTTATTTCTGCTTCGGTAAAAGGTAATTATGTTGTATCAGAACTCATTACAGAGATGGGAAGTATGGTTAATCAGTTTATAGAGTATTTTAAGCATAAACTGGATACAACATTCAAGGAACAGCCTGGTGCAGGTATAGACACATCTAAAACCAAAGAGTACTTTACCTATGATATTCAGTTCCGTAAAGCAAAACCTTTTTTACAGTTTATTGACCCTTCTTTGCCTTTGGATATGGCAGAAAACACAACTCTTAAAGGGCGTGCTAAAGTAGATAAAACTTTTGTGTTTGATATAGATGAATTAAGTTCGGATAGCATTGTATATGATAATATGCACTTTAACAAACTCAAATTTGACCTTACGGCTTCCAAAGTAAAAAATGTATCTCGTGTTTTAGGTATGGCAAATCTCTCTCTTGATGAATATATTATCGGAAAAGACACCTCTACTTTTCTTAAAAATATCAATTTCAGTAGCGTATGGATAGATAGTTTATTTACTTTTCGTTCAGCTTTTAAGCACTTACCTACTGAACATGAAGTCAAACTTAATGGCAAAGGGCGTTTTGTAGGTAACACTTTACTCGCGTCTTTAAAGAACTCTTCTTTCCTCCTGCATGGACATGATTACCTGACTGACAAAGAAGGTAAAGAAGTGATAAAAGATACCACTATTATATGGAATATAAGCAATGACAATCAGATAACTGTACGTGATAATTTCTACAAAGTAGAAAATTTCAGTTTGCAGAATTTAGGGCAAAGATTGGAAATAGAAGGTACAGTAAGTAACAATCCCAAAGATGCGCTTACCGTGTATGCCAATAAATTAGATTTGTCAGAGCTTGCTAAAGTATTACAAATCAAAGGATTGAGTATGAAAGGTACAGCAGAACTCGGTACAGAACTCATTTATACATTAAGTGATAGTATGAAAATAGTTTCTAATGGTAAAATCAGAGATTTTAACATCTCGGATTTGGAAGTAGGTACTATTGACTTATATCAAGTGTTTGACAATAAAAATCAGTCGTTAATCCTTAAAAAACTGCATATTCTTGAACCTCAATATGACGCACAGGGTAATAAAACAGGATACAGAATGGTTATTTCACAGCCCAGAACAGGTACAAAAGAAAAAGAAAGCCGTATTAACTTTGCGAGTAAAGATAAGTTTTTTGACTTACACTTTATTATAGATAGTTTGTATCTCAAAAAATTTGAACCCTTTTTAGCGGGTGAGATAGACAGTATTTCCAGAAAAAGTTTTGTAGCAGGCAAATTAAGCATTTCTGGTGCATCTGATTCGCCTGTATTACTAGGTGCATTAGGCTTGCACAGTATGCGGTTTAGGGTAAAATATACCAATACCTTTTATCAACTTAAAGCGGAAAAACAACGCTTGGGCGTTAGCTATCCTATTATCACCTTTAAACATGTGGGAAGACATGATGAAATTCTTTTCAACAACCTTGTTTTACAAGATTGCGAACTGCTTCGTGAAAACAAAGACAAAATAGCAGTAATTAGTCAGAAAATAAATAATCTTCAAAAAAACAGCGAATTAGTATTTCCACAGCAAAATGAACTATTGGAACAACTTAAACAAGAATTAGAATACAATGGCTACATAGACGACAAATTTGCTCTACGTTTTCAAGTATTGGACAGTGTTTACAAGGCAGGTAAAATCCATAATCCTAAATTAGTACGGGAACTTCGCAAAGATTTGAATGAGATACGAAAAAGCGTAAGCAAAGAAAACATGCCACACAACAACAGTCTGGGGGGTACAGCCAAAATATCAGGGGTTATCTACCATGAGGGATTTAAAGATATGTATCTCAATATCAACCGTATTGTAATGGATAAGTTTTTAGCTCTTAATACAACTCTTAAAGACAATTCTTTGTATTATGGAAGAGCTTTTGTTTCTACATTGGATACCAGTAAATGCCTGCGCGTAACAGGCGGATTAGAACATCTTAAAATATCTGGTGAGTTAAGTACTGATGTAGGAGTATACAGTTCAGGGAATTTAAGTATAGACAATGACAGAATACAGACCGTATTAAACCTGCCTTTGGGAAGCAGTAATGAAGTTTCTGAAAAAAGCTATATTCGTTTTGTAAAAGACACTATGGATTTGAAAAAAACAATTAAAGCCGATTTAAGCGGCATTGAAATGGACGTACTCTTCAAACTGCGGGAAAACACTAACCGTTTTCGCGTCATTTTTGACGAAAAATCAGGAGATATTATTGATGCCAAAACCAAAGGAGAAGTCCGCATGACCATTAACAGTATAGACGAAACTTTTGAAATGAACGGCGGGGTAGAAGTCATGGACGGAAATTATCTCTTTACAGCAGAAAACATTATCAAAAAACGCTTTTTGCTCCAAAAAGGAGGAACTATTACATGGGACGGAGACCCCGTGGCTGCCAAACTTAATTTAAGTGCCGCATATTATACCCGCGCCCCTGCAAAAGACCTTAATATCGGTACTACGGAGGCTACTAACTTTAACCGTCTGCTTCCCGTAGCGGTTATTATGAACATGACAGGCAACCTCTCTGCACCCGCCTTCCGCACGGATATTGAATTTCCAGGACTAGATGTTGGTAATACCTCAGAGCTTTCTCTGCGACTTAATCGCCTAAAAGCACAGTGGAACTTAAATGAACAAGAACGTAATCAACAAGTATTTAGTTTGTTAGTTTTGAATCGTTTTGTAACGCCCTCGGATATTCCACAAAACAACAATAACATTGACCCTTCTTTTGTAGCCGCAAGCACTGGTATTGAATTGCTTTCCAATGAGTTAAGTTTATGGCTTTCCCAACTTACCCCCGAGATGGATATTCGTGTTGCACTCGGACAGCAAAAGTTACTTCGTGATGCTGATATTACATTGGGTAAAAACTTTTTTAGTAACCGTGTGCGTTTAGAACGTACAGGCACATTGTTTAACCCGAATGACCCTACTTCTAATCGTATCAGTGCAGGAAATCTTACCTTGCGCGTACGTCTGGATAACCTTGACCGTTTTAACCTTGAATTTTTTAATCGTGTAGATAACTTTAACAGTTTTTCAGGTACAAACAATATTCAAGGAGTAGGATTATTTTACAGACAATCCTTTGATAAGCCCTCAGAACTGTGGTCATTTTTGCACAAAAACAGCTATGAAGAAGCCGAGATTGCCCGCATAAGAGGCTATCAAAACAGACAAATGATTAAAAAAGATGTAGGAAAACTTTTCCAAGATATTGCTAATACTCCTAAAAATGCTATCGCTCTTGGCGTAAGCGTAGCAGGCGATGCTATCAAATTCTCCGCAGACCAAGTAAATAATGTATCTAAAACGACAAATAAACTTAATCAGCTGTTCAAACGTAAAAATAAATCCAAAAAAGAAAATAAAAATGAAGTTAAACCTTAGAATTGTATTATTCGCTTTTATACTTGTATGTTACGCTGTGACCTATGCGGATATTCCCGAAAAACCAACGGGATACATAAATGACTATGCTAATAAAATAAATATCCAAGAAAAACAATTTTTAGAACAAAAACTTAGTAATTTTGAAGCACAGACGTCTAATCAGATTTTTGTATTGATTTATCCTTCATTAGAAGGCAAAGCCATAGAAGAATTCACTCATGAAACTGCACGAAAATGGAAAATAGGACAGAAAGACAAAAATAACGGTATTTTACTTGCTATTTTTGTCAATGACCGTAAAATACGCATTGAAGTAGGCTATGGATTAGAGGGTGCTGTACCCGATATTACCGCAAAACAGATTATTGACAATGAAATTAAACCTGCACTTAAAGTAAATAACTATTACAAAGCCGTAGATGCAGGGATTAACGCCCTTATGCAGGCTACCAAAGGCGAGTACACAGGAACAGGTAAATCCGCATACAAATACAGAACAGGCAGAAGTAGTACTAAAAATGCTTTTGCAGGGTTATTTTTCATGCTTTTTGGTGTTGTTTTTATCATTATTATTATGGTAGCCATTATTAAAATGCTCACAAAACGGAGTTACAACAACAATTATAACAATGGATACAGTGGTGGATATTACTACGGCGGTTATTATGACAACAACAGTAGTTATTATGACAGTTCTGATTACAACAGTTCTTCTTGGGATAGTGGGAGCAGTTTTGATGGCGGTGGCGGCGGTGATTTTGGCGGTGGTGGCGCTAGCGGCGATTGGTAGCCATGCAATTATTAGAAGGCATTTTACTGTATTTACTTTGCATCTATTCAATTACACAAATTTATCATTGAGTAAAACGTAGTTCATACCGAGGGGACTAACTTACTTCTCTGATATTCTTGACAAATAAAATCTGTTGATTTTCTCTATTTCGCTTCATTATTTAGTGTAATGCGCATTCGTTTTTGGGATATAACTTCGCTCACATTTGCATCTATATTAAAAATTTGTACCTTGCATGTTAATTTAATGTAAGATTATATGAAAAACCACACCAAACTGATAGAAGACAAAAACATTGCTATTCGTTCAGGAAAAGATTTTGAACTGAGAAAGCTCAAAACTAATTATTGTGCAGATTTGGATAAAGAAACTACCAAAGCCTTTATGGAACAACATAAAGCAGAAATAGCTAAATTACAAGATGTACTCTATGCTAGCGATAAACACGCTATTCTGATGATATTTCAAGCAATGGATGCCGCAGGTAAAGACGGAACGATAAGACATGTAATGTCAGGAGTAAATCCGCAGGGCTGTCAGGTGATTTCTTTCAAAAAACCCACGGATTTAGAATTATCTCATGATTTTATGTGGCGTACCACAGTAGCCTTGCCTGAACGCGGGCGTATAGGTATCTTTAACCGTTCTTACTATGAAGAAGTTATTGTTACCAAAGTACACCCTGAATTTATTCTATATCAGAATATACCACGCATCAAAACCATAGAAGACATAGACAAAAAATTCTGGAAACAACGGTATGAATATATCCGTAACTTTGAGAAACATCTCACAGAAAACGGTACAATAATTCTCAAATTTTTTCTCAATGTGTCCAAAGAAGAGCAAAAACAACGTTTTTTAGAGCGTATAGAAGACCCTACCAAGAACTGGAAATTTAACCCTGGAGATATTGAAGAACGTCAGTACTGGGACGATTATCAGAAAGCTTATCAAGAAGCTATTGAAGAAACAGCCACTGAATACGCACCTTGGTTTGTTATTCCTGCAGATAGAAACTGGTTTATGCGCTATGCTGTAGCAGAAATATTGCGCGAAACTCTGGAAGATTTAGGCTTAAAGTATCCCGAACTTAACCCTGAATATCAAGCTAAACTTACCTGGGCAAAAGAAATGCTGATAAAAGAATAAACTCACATTTTGTAGTGTAGACACTAGGTTATCTTTACTAAACGTGTAAGATATTTGTTATTCAAGTATAAAATTTGTATTCTGACGTTTTTATTGCTAACTTGCAAGCAAAATTTAATGTTATTTATTTATGAGTCGCATACAAATTGCTCCTGAAGAAGTATTAAATGTGCTTTCCCGTCATATTTTAGCTGATGGCTATGACCTTACCTTAGACATGGCAAACAGCCATGGCTCTTATTTATATGATGCTAAGCATAATCGTGAATTATTGGACTTTTTTACTTTCTTTGCTTCTGCGCCCATAGGGTTCAATCACCCAAAGATGCTAAATGACAAAGAATTTTTAGATGCTTTACTTCGTGCGGCACTTACTAATCCGAGTAATTCCGATATTTATACCGTAGAATACGCACAATTCATGACTAATTTTGAACGTGTTGCCATGAACAGTGATTTCAAATATGCATTCTTTATTGCAGGAGGCACACTTGCCGTAGAAAATACGCTCAAAGCCGCTATGGATTGGAAAGTAAAAAAGAACTTTCAAAAAGGGTATCGTACAGAAAAAGGACATCAGATTTTACACTTTGAACAGGCTTTTCATGGTAGAAGCGGATATTGCCTTTCTTTGACAAATACCACAGTAGATAAAACAGCTTTATTTACTAAATTTGACTGGCCGAGAGTTATCAATCCTAAAATTAAATTCCCTTATACCGATAGTGGGTATGATGAACTTAAAAAACGTGAGCAGTTAGCCATAAAGCAAATTAAACAATACTTCCATGACCGTAAAGATGATATTGCCGCTATTATTTTAGAACCTATTCAGGCAGAAGGTGGTGACAATCATTTTAGGGCAGAATTTTTACAAGAACTTAAAAATCTTGCTTTGGAAAATGAAGCTCTGCTTATTTTTGATGAAGTTCAGACAGGGGTAGGACTAACAGGCAAATTCTGGGCTTATCAACACTTCGGCGTAGTTCCTGATATGATTGCATTCGGTAAAAAAATGCAGATTTGCGGTTTACTCTGCGGAGAACGTATAGACGAAATTCCTGATAATGTATTCCATGTACCTAGTCGTATTAACTCTACATGGGGAGGTAATCTTGTAGATATGGTGCGTGCGGGTAAAATTCTTGAAATTATTGAAGAAGATAATTTAGTGGAAAATGCGGCTACTGTGGGAGAACATCTTTTGCAAGGACTTCATACTATTGCACAAGAACACCCTAACAAAGTAAGTAATGTGCGCGGCAGAGGGCTGATGTGTGCTTTTGACCTTACGTCTAGAACTCAACGTGATACACTTATCAAAAATGCCATGAATGAAGGTTTATTCTTGTTAGGATGTGCAGAAAAAACTATACGTTTCCGCCCGCCATTAAATATCTCCAAAGAAGAAGTGGATAAAGGCATTGAAATTATTACAAAAGCATTACATAAAATATGAATTATTTGTACAGCTATATCTTGTGGGATATAGCTGTAATTTTGACTATAAATTTCTTTTCACGCTTTCATTACTTTTTTTATACCTTTGCACTATGCTAAATATCATTTTATTTGGTCCTCCAGGTGCAGGCAAAGGAACACAATCCGAAAAAATTATAGCAGAATTCAACCTGTACCATATTTCTACGGGAAATATCCTTCGTGAAGAAGTAAAACAACAAACCCCACTCGGATTAGCCGCAAAGGCTATCATGGACGCAGGTAAACTCGTTTCTGACGATATTATTCTCGGAATGGTAGAAAATGTTATTCAAAAAAATAAAGATACAGCTAAAGGCTTTATCTTTGACGGCTTTCCACGTACTATACCACAAGCAGATGGACTAATGCAACTCTTGCAAAAAATGGGGCTTTCTCTTTCAGGAGTTATCAGTTTAACCGTAGATGAACCCGAACTCATTCAGCGCTTGCTTAAACGCGCACAGGACTCAGGCAGAAGTGATGATACCGAAGAAGTGATTAAAAAACGTCAGGAAGTGTACCGCAACGAAACCGCACCTTTACTTACATACTATGAAAACAAAAAATTACTTCATAGTGTTAATGGTATGGGAGCTATTGATGAAATTTATACTTCAATCCGACAAATTCTTAAAAAACTTTAATAAAAATTATGCAAGAACAAAACCAAATTAACATTGAGTTAGACGAAGAGCATGCCGAAGGCACGTATGCTAATCTCGCTATTATTTCACACTCATCTTCTGAGTTTGTGATTGACTTTGTACGTGTAATGCCCGGACTACCCAAAGCTAAGGTAAAATCTCGTATTATCCTTACTCCTGAACATGCTAAACGCCTTCTCGGTGCTTTGCATGAAAATATTATGAAGTATGAAAATGCTTTTGGTGAAATTACTATTCCGCAGGATATAGGTTTTATCAATAATAGCAACATAGGTAAAGCCTAAAAACTTATGTACGAAGACCTTTACGCACACTTTCTCAAATATCCTAATATCTGTACAGATACTCGCCGTCTGAACACAGGAGATATTTTTTGGGCACTGAAAGGAGAACGCTATGATGCCAATACTATGGTAGAAGAAGCCTTGCATAAAGGTGCATCTGCCGTAGTTACTCAAAACCCTCAATGGCAACATGAACCCGATGTGTTTTATGTACCTGATACTTTACTTGCCTTACAAGAATTGTCTGCCTTTCACCGAAGTCAATTTGATATTCCCTTGATAGCTATCTGCGGTTCTAACGGAAAAACTACTACCAAAGAACTCAGTTACCGCATTTTATCTTCTAAATATAGAACTTTACACACAGAAGGTAATCTGAATAATCACATTGGTATACCTTTAACCTTGCTTAAACTTCGCAAAACACATCAGATTGCTGTCATTGAAATGGGTGCTAATCATCAAGGAGAGATTGCGCAGTACTGTCAATGGGTAAAACCTACTCATGGCTTAACTACTAATATAGGAAAATCTCATTTAGAAGGCTTTGGAGGATTAGAAGGGGTTGCCAAAGGTGAAGGCGAATTATATGATTATCTTATACAAAATAATGGTTTTCTCTTTGTCAATCAAGATGATGTGTTTTTGAGAGAACAAACAAAATCCGTTCAAAACAAACTGACTTACGGTATTTATCAACCTGCTATGATTACCGCACAGTATAGCACTGACGAGCAAGGTAAAGTGTCCGTGAATATCAAATACCCTGAAAAAAACATTGAATACAAAAACATAAAAAGCCAAATTTATGGGCATTACAACACTGAGAACATACTAGCCGCTTGTACCATAGGTATACATTTTGATATATCAGAAAACAATATCCGAAAAGCCGTAGAAAGCTATATTCCACAAAATAATCGCTCTCAAATTAAACAGTATAAAGGTTACACTTTCATTATGGACGCTTACAATGCTAACCCAAGTTCTATGCAAATGGCACTCAAAGCCTTTTCAGAACAAAAAACAGACAAAAAGAAAATTGCTATTCTTGGGGACATGTTTGAATTAGGTCAAGAGAGCATCGCTGAACATGAGGAAATAGGACTATTTTGCAATACGCTCAATATTGATATGGTTATTTTCATCGGTAATTTGATGAAAAACGCTAAAAAAAGATGCCTTTTACCTTGTTTTCATTTTGAAAAAGTATCTGACTTTATTCCTGTACTCGCTGAGTACATTCAACCTGAAAACATAGTACTCTTAAAAGCCTCCCGCTCTATGAAGTTAGAACAAATATGGGAAGAGATACAATCTAAAATTGTAGTATAATAGCACTTTTGTAAATTTATCTTGTTTTTGTTTTGAAGTTTCAAATTTACGTTACTTTTGTGCTATGGAAAATGTCCAGATTTTAGCCGCTATTGATTTAGGTACAAATACATTTAATCTCACTTTTGCTGAAATAAAAAGTAAAGATGAGGTACAGATAAAAGAAAAGTACAAAGAAATGGTCAGATTGGGTGAAGGAGGTATCAGTAAGGGAGAGATTGGCAAAGAAGCCTTTCAGCGAGGTCTCAATGCCATGAAAAAATTCAAAAAAATTATAGATGCACGCGGTACAAATAAAGTGGTTGCTTTGGCTACCTCTGCTATTCGCAGTGCTAAAAATGGAAAAGATTTTATACAGGCAGTAAAAGAACAAACAAATATCAATATTCGTGTTATCAATGGAAACGAAGAAGCCGCACTTATTTATCAAGGTATAAAACACGCTGTTCATTTAGATAAAGAAGAAGTCCTGATGATAGATATCGGCGGAGGAAGTGTAGAGTTTATTGTAGGTAATGCAAATTCTGCTAAACTTATACGCAGTATAAATATCGGTGCACAACGTCTTTTGGACGGCTTTGTAAAATCTGACCCTATCTCTAACAGTGATATTAAATCATTACGTAATTATCTACAAAATGAGCTTAAAGAGCTTTTACTTGAAATACAGGAATTTAACATAAGAACTGTTGTAGGTTCTTCGGGTTCTTTTGAAACTCTTGGACAAGTTATTGCTAGTAGGCAAAAAAAAGATATTACTACGCTTAATGAATTTACTTTTACTCCCACAGATTTCAAACCTGTTTTTGAACAGATGATTAAACTTAATACAGTTAAACGTTTAGAAATACCAGGCATGGACAGGCAGCGCGTGGATATGATTGTTCCTGGTTCTATCCTTGTTGATTTCATACTTTCTCATTTACCTACGGTAAATACACTTAAAGTATCTAATTATGCCCTTAAAGAAGGCATGATTTACAATTATGTAGAAGAACATGCTGCACAACTCTCCGAATTTTATGCACAGTTTGAGCAGAATATTCGTACCAAAAGCGTAAGACAACTTACAAAAAAATTTGGTATACAACAACAGCATGCGCTACATATAAGTCAATTAGCGTCAGATTTATTCAACACATTATTACCCTTGCATCAGTATAGCTCCAAAGAAGCAGAATTACTTAAATACGGGGCGCTGCTACATGAAATAGGAATATTCATCAACCGTAGTGGATACCATAAACATGGACAGTATATTATTCTCAATGCAGGATTAGCAGGTTTTAATAGCGATGAAATTATTTGGTTAGGCAATATTGTACGTTATCACCGAAAAAGTCTGCCATCTTTTGAACATTTACACTATAACATTCTCTCACCTGACGAACAAAAAAAAGTAAACCGTCTTTCTGCTTTACTTCGTATTGCCACAGGATTAGATTATGCTCGCAGAAACATCATAAAATCAGTTTCCGCAGAAATAAAACGAGATAAAGTAATTCTTTATGTATTTGCAGAAGATACTCCCGATGTAGAAATAGATTTTGTACAACAAAATGCACTTGAGCATTTCAAATTTGCTTTTGGTTTAGACCTTAAATTAGAGCACGAAGTCAAAAAAAGTAGTATTTAATATACAAACTACTGTTCTATGAACGAACATGAAAAAATTACTATTATCGGTGCAGGACCCGCAGGTGCAACCACAGCTTTAACATTAGCAAAACTTGGCATACCTTGTACTTTGTTTGATAAAGCTATCTTTCCAAGAGATAAAATATGCGGAGATGCTATCAGTGGTAAAGTACTAGAAGTTATCCGAAAAATCAACCCTGAATGGATAACAGAGTTGTATGCACAACCTTATACGTTGTCTACGTGGGGGATTAGCTTTATTGCACCGAATAAACAAAGAGTAGATTTACCCTTTCAAAAAGAAATCAATATTCAAAAACCTGTCGGTTTTGTGATACGCAGAAAAGATTTTGACAACTTTTTAGTAGAAAAAGTAAAAAAAGAACCGCTTGTCCATTTTTATGAGGGTACAGAGGTTAAAATTGCAAGGTACAGACCTGATAGCATTATGATAGAAGCCGAAGGAAAAGAAAAATTAGTGTATTATACCAAAGTTATTCTTGGTGCTGACGGTGCAAATTCTATTATAGCTTCACGATTTGGTAAATATAAACTTGAACCTAAACACCATAGCGCAGGTATACGTGCATATTTTACAGGCATAACAGATATTCATGCACAGAATTACATAGAATTACATTACATAAAATCACTTTTACCTGGTTATTTTTGGATATTCCCATTAACAGAGAATAGCGCTAATGTAGGTATCGGTATGCGTAGCGACCATATCAGCAAAAAAAGAGTAAACCTTCGTCAGGAGGTTTTACGTTGTATTGAAAATGAACCGTATCTAAAAGAACGCTTTAAGAATGCATCTTTGGTAGGAAGCATTACAGGGTGGAACTTGCCTTTGGGTTCTAAATTAAGAAAGCTATCAGGACATAGATATTTGTTACTCGGTGATGCAGGTGCGTTAATTGACCCTTTTACAGGTGAAGGTATTGGCAACGCTATGTACTCAGGATATATTGCCGCACTGACCTTACAACAATGTATAGAAAAAAAATTAGACTTTTCTGATGAGGTTTTATTTGCTTACGATAAAGCTATTATTCAACGCTTAAAAGATGAATTAGACGTTAGTACAACTTTACAACGTTTAGTACAGTATCCTTGGCTATTCAATTGGATAGTCAAAAAGGCTAATTGTTCTAAAAGCCTAAAAGAAACATTAGTTTGCATGTTTGAGGACGTAGATATGCGTAATCGTTTCAAAAATCCGCTTTTTTATCTTAAAATTTTGCTTAATAGATGAATTTTATATTCGTACTACTATTTTACCAAATTGATTTCCTTTATCCATTGTTTCAAAAGCTTTTTGAATATCGTTAAGTTCAAATTCATGGCTAATCAATGGGATTAAAGCATGTTTTTCTATCATAGCGAGCATAGCTTCAAACTCTGTTGTACTGCCCATAGTGCTTCCCATAATGGTTAATTGCTTCCAAAATACTTTGGCAGGTAAAATGTTGTTAATATTTCCTGCTGTGCCACCATAGAATACGATTCGTCCTGCGGGTTTAGCCACTTCTATCAATTTGATAAAACCATCACCTGCGGCGCCATCTATAATTGCGTCAAAACCACCTGTTTGTTGAGTAGCTATTTTATCCCAATCGCCTTGCTTGTAGTTAAAACCGCCTTTTGCACCTAATTCAATAGCCTTTTGTATTTTTTGCTCATCACTGGACGTTACATATACATTTGCACCTTGCGCAATAGCAAATTGCATAGCAAAAAATGCTACACCGCCACCTATTCCTGTAACTAGTACATTTTCATCTTTTTGTACGTTTGCGCGTGTAATGGTTGCTCTGTATGCTGTAAGTCCCGCCAGGGGATACGCCGCCGCCTGCGCAAAAGAAAGATGTTTAGGTTTGGTATACACAAACTCCGCAGGAACTTTAACAAACTCTGCAAAGGTGCCATTATCAGGCAATCCGAGTATTTTGTATGTTTTAGCTTGTACTTTGGGATTATCACCCCAATACCAAGAAGGACAAATGATTACTTCCTGTCCAACAGAAACATTTTTTACTTCATTTCCTATTTCATACACTATTCCTGCACCATCAGAACCTAATATTATGGGAAACTTTAATCCTGCGTATTGTCCTTTTTGTATCCACACATCTCTATGATTTAATGCCGAGTTTTTTACAGCTACCAGCACCTCATCTGAACTAATTTCAGGTTTATTAACCTCTTCCAGCACCACAGGCTGGTGTACACCTTTTAATACTGCCGCTTTCATGAGGTAAAAATAGTTAAAAATTTTGCAAAAACTCTTGTACGTCAGAGACTAAACAAAAAATATTTCTATTTTGTAAGTATATTTCTGTCTGTGTTATCAAAAAGCATATTTTTGCAAGAATGAAAAAGTTTTTTTATAGCGCTTTTATTTTGCACTGCTGTTTTTGCAATTTAGTATTTGGACAAAGTTATAAGGGATTAGAGCGTCCTAAATTAGTAGTAGGCATTGTAGTAGACCAAATGCGCTACGATTTTTTATACAAATACTGGGCAAGATACCAAGAAAATGGGGGCTTCAAGCGTATGCTTACACAAGGCTATTCTTGCGAAAATACGCATTACAACTATGTTCCTACCTATACCGCACCTGGACACAGCAGCATTTATACAGGAGCTACGCCCATGTATAGTGGTATTGTAGCTAATGAATGGTATCAAAGAAGTATCAAGCGAAAAATCTATTGTACAGAAGATACTACTGTGCAAGGAGTTGGGCAGAATAGCGGATTAGTAGGTAAACAATCCCCAAGAAACATGCTTTGCACAAGTATTTCAGACCAAGTAAAACTTTCTAATGAACATAAAAGCAAAGTTATTGGCATTGCACTCAAAGATAGAGGGGCTATTTTGCCCGCAGGGCATACAGCTGATGGCGCTTATTGGTTTGATAATGTTACAGGAAATTGGATTACAAGTACGTATTACATGCAAGAATTGCCTGAATGGGTGAAAAAGTTTAATGAGCAAAAATTACCTGATAAAATGATGAAAGAAGTATGGAATACCTTATATCCTATAGAAACTTATACCATGAGTGCCAAAGATGCAGGCGAATACGAAATTGGTATCAAATGTGAAAATAAAAATACGTTCCCGCATGATTTTTCAAAAGCTAATGAATGTAAAGATTACAAAGCTATTTTGCATGCTCCCGCAGGAAATGAACTTACAAAGCTATTTGCTATTGCCGCATTAGAAAACGAAAAACTTGGCAAAGGTAATTTTACAGACGTACTTACTATCAGTTTCTCTTCCACAGATTATGTAGGGCATTATTTTGGACCTAATTCCGTAGAAGCCGAAGATACTTATCTACGATTAGACAAACAACTTGCAGAATTGTTAGATGCTTTGGATAAAAATGTAGGCAAAGGACAGTATCTTGTTTTTCTTACCGCTGACCATGGGGCAGTATATAACCCTGCTTATATGCAACAACACAAAATACCTGCTCAGTTATTTGACACCAAACAGCTTTCTGAAATAGTAAATAAAAAACTTTCTGAACGCTTCGGAGAAGGTAAATGGGTACTTAAGTACATTAACCAACAAGTATATCTCAATGAAGCATTAGTAGAAGAGAAAAAACTTAATTCTGCCGAAGTAGAAGCTTATACTGTACAAATCGTTCTCAAACTGAATGGAGTTTTGCATGCTATCTCCCGTACTGATTTAATGACAAAAAACTATACAAATAACCCTTTTGATAAAGTTCAAATGGGCTTTAATCCTGAACGGTCAGGAAATGTAGTTGTACTGTAC